>CAYJLJ010000001.1:0-5168 GCA_964371135.1 uncultured Gammaproteobacteria bacterium
AGACTAGGTTTGGCGGGTGGTGCCGCCGGATTTGGAAACAGTTTATTCCAACATCCATCGCCAGACGGGTTGGATTTTTACAACCAGACCGCCAATCTTTCGTTCCCCGGAAGTTTCAAAAGTCAGCAAAGTAGCTTTATTAACTTTAAGGTCCTTTGCCGCGACCCGTAGACCCCTTAATTCCCGATCTAAAGTTTTGGGGTCATCAATTTCCCAAGCCACCTGGATCAGTTCTTCAATTGCTTCCCGATCTTTAACCACAAAATCAGCTTCAATTTTATTATTGCCCTGAAAATAGTAGAGCTTCTTCCCTGTTCTTCGAAGGTGTAAAAAAACAACGTTCTCTAACATTCTCCCCCGGTCTTGCGAAAATTTTATGGAAGTAAAATTCGCCAAACCGGTGTCAATACAGTAGACCTTTTTTAGTGACCGCTGTGAGGTTCTTAGAGAATAGGAAAATTGCGGTAGTTCAAAAAGTAAAAAACACTCTTTAAATAAGGAAAAATAACTGGTAACTGATTCAAAAGTTAGTTTATATTGCTCTTGTAGAGAAAGCAGAGAAACGGTTTTTCCGGAACTGGAAATTAAAAACGCCCCCATTTGCTCTAGAGCTTCCCGGTCGCGAATATCATGACGGGCCAAAATATCCTTGTTGAGAATGTCCCGGTAATATTGTTTTAAGACGTCCGAATCCTTGGTTACCACCACTTCCGGAAAACCACCATTTTGCAAATAGTCCTGAAAATGCTGCAGGAGGGCACCTTGCTGAAGAATAATTTCCGTCTTATTTTTTAAGGCCACCCCCCTAAATCCTAAAAATTCCTTAAAAGATAGGGGGAAAACTTCGTAGGAAAGGTGCCTGCCGGTAAGAAGAGTTGCTAACTCTTGACCAAGCAGTTTTGCTGACGACCCGGTGATAAAAATTTTATACCCCCCTGCGTCACGGTACTTACGAACCACCGTTTCCCATTTGGCGATGTTTTGAATTTCATCAAAAAATAAATATTTTGGTGGAAAACCTGCCATGTCCGTGTAGGCGTTTATTAAATCTTCGATAACGGTCGGCTTGTTATTTTCCAGAAAGAACGGATCTTCAAAATTAATATACAACCAGTCTTTTTGTGCCTTAGCTATCAGGAGTTTTAACAGAAAAGATTTCCCGCTTCGCCGGACTCCAATCAAATCCACAACTTCTTTGTTGCCAAAATTGATTTCTTCTGCTAATTCCCGCGGGTAAACTGACCCTTTTAGAACTGTTTGCCTCCAAAAATCAATAACATTTTTGAGCGTATCTTTATTCATATACTCGACTATAGTCTAGTACTTTGATAGATTATACTCTACTATAGTTTAGTATGTCAATAGCATCCGGCAGAATTCTTACGGGATTAATACTATGACGGTGAAGACTAGGTTTGACGGGTGGTACCGGCTTTGGAGACGATCTGTTCCTGAATATTCTTGGGAACTTCTTCGTAGTGGGACGCTTCCATGTAGTATGACGCGCGGCCCTGAGTGATACTTCGAAGTTTTGTCGCGTAGCCTGACAGTTCAGCGAGCGGCACCATGGCCAAAATGATCGTAGCGTTGCCCCGTTTGCTGGTGCTCAATATTTGTGAACGCTTGGCAGAAAGGTCGCCGATGACATCACCCATGAATTCGTCCGGGGTGGTGACCTCGACTTTCATAATCGGCTCGAGGATTACGCCATCAGCTTTTTTAACCGCATCTTGCAGGGCCATTGATCCGGCAATTTGAAAGGCGACATCAGACGAATCAACATCGTGATAGGAACCATCGTAAAGAGTGACTTTCAAATCCGTCATTGAAAAACCGGCAATAATGCCGTTGGCGGCGCATTCTTTGGCTCCCTTTTCTACCGGAGCGATAAACTCGGCCGGAATCGTGCCGCCCCTGATGGCGTTGACAAATTCAAAACCTTCGCCCCGGGGTTTGGGTTCAATGCGCACCAGGGCGTGACCATACTGCCCGCGGCCGCCGGTCTGGCGGATATATTTTCCCTCTCCATTGGCTTCCTTTTTGATGGTTTCTTTGTAGGCAACCTGCGGCGCGCCAACGTTGGTGTCGACGGACATTTCGTCTTTCATTCGGCGGACCCAAACCTCAAGCTGCAGCTCGCCGACTCCGGCAATAATCGTTTGGCCCGTTTCCTTGTCCGACCGGACATGAATGGTCGGGTCTTCTTCCATGACTCTTTGCAAAGCCATACCCATTTTTTCCTGGTCGGATTTGGTTTTGGGTTCAATGGCCAGAGAAATGACCGGCTCGGGGAAAGTAATCCCTTCAAGCACAATCGGGTGAGCGCTGTCGCACAAAGTGTCTCCGGTTCGCGTGTCTTTAAGCCCCACAACGGCCACAATTTCTCCGGCGTAAGCTTCTTCGATGTCTTCCCGGTTATTGGCGTGCATTAAAAGAAGCCGACCAATGCGTTCGGTTTTATCTTTGGAAGCGTTGTAAACATAGGAGCCGGATTTAATCGTTCCCGAATAGACCCGGACGTAATAGATTTTTCCGACGTGGGGATCGAGCTGGGCCTTGAAAGCCACTCCGGTAAAAGGCGCGTCCATTTTCTGTTCCCGAACCTCCTCCGCTTTAGTTTTGGGATTTGTTCCGGTAATGGCCGGCCGGTCAAACGGGCTGGGCAGATAATCAACAATGGCATCCAGAAGCGGTTGAACACCCTTATTGCGCAAACTGGTACCGGTATAGACTGGAACTAATTCATAGTTAACAACACTGCGGCGCAAGCCGTCTTTTAGTTCCTGCAAACTTAAAGTCTCTCCGTTCAAATATTTTTCTAAGAGCTTTTCATCGCCTTCGGCAATTTGTTCAACCAGTTCGTGACGGTATTTTTTGACCAGCTCCGGATCCAGCTCGGAAGGAATTTCTTTTTTAATTTCATATTTAGCCCCCAATTCGTCCCCGCCCCAAATGTAGGCTTCCTGTGCGAGCAGATCGTAGACACCCCTGAAAGTGTTCTCAACGCCGATCGGAAGAACCATAACTGCCGGTTTAACCCCAAGCCGGTCTTTAACCGCTTCGACGGTTTTAAAGAAATTGGCCCCGAGTTTATCAATTTTATTAACAAAAATAATTCTGGGGACTTTATATTTGTCCGCCTGGCGCCAGACAGTTTCCGTTTGGGACTGAACCGTTTCTTCGGCATCAAGAATAGTGACGGCGCCATCAAGAACCCGCAAACTGCGTTCCACTTCTGCCGTAAAATCCACATGGCCCGGAGTGTCAATAATGTTGATGCGGACGCCTTTCCAGAAAGTGGTGGTCGTAGCGGAGACGATAGTGATGCCCCGTTCTCTTTCCTGGGTCATCCAGTCCATCTGGGTGTCGCCTTCATCAATGTCCCCGATTTTGTAAGTTTTGCCAGTGTAATACAAAAGCCGTTCCGTGGTCGTTGTTTTACCCGCGTCAATATGGGCAATAATTCCGATGTTGCGGACTTTGTCGAGCGTTACATTGCGATTTTTTGTTGCATCAGCCATAAAATACGTGCCGCTTATTACGGCACGTCATCATTATACACTTCGTCATTCCGGCTTGTCCAGAATCGGTTTACGTCATGCTGGGATCCACCCAGGGTGGACGATAGCATCTTTTTGGGCGGATACACAGCGTTGCCACCTGAACGTTCGCCACCTGAAACGTGGAAGGATTCTAATCATATTCCTACACCAATATTACAAGGGGACAATTGACGTAAACCTCAAAAAATGTTAGAATAATAACTATTGATGGAGAGCATGGGGTAGCCTTAATTGGCTTTTGGCCCCACCGCGCCATCATTTTTTTTGAAAAACTCTTCAACGTGAAATCGTACCTTATTTCTTAAGTTTAAGTCTAGTTCCCCTGAAAGATTATCGATGTTTATCTTTTTTTGTAAATACTTGACAAAACTTAGTTTTGCGTTCGGTTTGGCACCTGGTTTTATTATTCCCAATTTTATTTTATAAGCATAAGCGACTGTCCCCAAAATTACGTCAACCATTTGAATTTCTGAAACCGCGTGTGACTCGAGTTTGCATATGCCAAATAGAGCGTTTCGCCGGGTATGTTGTTTTATCTTTTCTCTTATCTGCTTCTCGAAATTATCGCTTTTTTTGGTGTTTCGGTCGTCAGCTAAAACTGCCACATAGTCACTCACGCCTAATGATTTAGAAATTAAACGGGCACAAAAAGAATTGTATGCCCTATCACAATCGCCGGAGAAATGTTTTTTAATATCTAATTTGTTTTCTTCATACAAGACAGAAAAGAATCCAATTTCGTGACTATTAAAAAATATATTCGCGAAACCTTTATAAAGTTTTAAATTAACTCTATTTATTTCCGAGAATTTAAACTCATCATAATAACTTTTTTTATTGCGGTAATCTATTATTGAACGGCGTATTTCTCCCGTATGACAAATAAGTATTATTCCAACTCCAAACACACCTTGTTTGACATGAATATTTCCCGTTTCATCAAGAAAACAAAAAATGTTATGTCTTTCTTTGGGTCCGGGAATTTTACTCAAATTAGAAGTCATACAATTATTGTAATATATTATTTACAATAATTGCAAGGAGAAAATTGTTCGCCACTTGAAACGTGGAATGTGTTTTTTTTCTGGAGAAATAGTGAAGGGAAAAGATTTAATGGAATTAACTATTTAATTAATTTTAGTCCTTTGACATTTTGGGGAGAAATCACTTTTTTCAGTTGGTTACAATTTGTAATGACCTGCTCACTTTATCCTTTCAGAAAGCCCCATAAAAATTTTAGCTGTACGATTTTATCGTACATCTGGTTTCATATTCAAAAGCGTGACGTTTTGTCACGGTTTAAGTTGGTGACAATTTGTCACCAGCTGCAGACACAAAGCGTCGCATTTGGGCATAGAAAATATCTTGATTTGACGCCTTGTGCAAGGTTGCACCTTGCACACTTACAATAAATGATTGTGTGTGTAAATTCAGACCACCTGGAAGGTGGAAATTTTTATTTAGCTCTTTTTTGAAGAAAGGTTTGTAATCGCTGCCCGAAGATCATCAATGGTTACAGTTCTTCTATCCGTTATAGGAATTTGATCAACAGTTTCTTTTCCTCTGCTAATTGTTAATTTTGGCTCGCCACCAAAATCCATGCGC
>CAYJLJ010000001.1:5178-24369 GCA_964371135.1 uncultured Gammaproteobacteria bacterium
CAACTTGTCTCGGCAACACCGCTAAAACTACACTTGCTACATCTACTCCTAGTTTTGTACGAACTTCGTTTCCGTCTCCGAATCTCTTAACACCTTCATCATATGAACAGATAGCTTCTTGAACTATCGCAAGGGCACCTTGCCGCAAAACATCTTCTAATTCGCTTTCCATAACAACATTATATCATAGACGTGGAGCCTTGTAATAAGCTATTTCGATGGGAGATCCTATCGCTCGTTTTACTCGCTCCAGGATGACGGCAAAAAAAGGAGATTCTGGGCGTGGTCCTTCGACAAGCTCAGGACAGTGAGCTGGGTCGAACTGCCAGAATGACGTTTGGGGCATATTACCAACGTAAATGAGCGAATACGCGGTTAGCTTCTGCCATTTTTTGAACCATGTCGCGCTTTTTTAAGGCATTTCCGGTTCCGGCCAGAACGTCAGTCATTTCCGCGGCCAGTTTTTCGGCAAAAGTGTGATATTCCTTGTTGGACCGGGCCCGGGCCGCATCGAGCAGCCAGCGAATGGCCAGATGAATTTTGCGGTCGCCTTTAACTTCCGTCGGAACCTGATATGAAGCGCCGCCCACCCGTCTGGGGCGGACTTCCATTTTCGGAGCAATGGTGTTTAGGACCGTTTCCAGAGTTTTAGCCGGGTCTTCAAATTTTTCAAAAGCTTTGTAAATCTGGGCTGAAGCCGTGCTTTTCTTCCCGTCATACATTGATTTATTGATCAGTTTAGTCATGAGACGGCTGCCGAAAACGGGATCCGGCACAACTTCTCTTTTGGTAATTTTTTTAGATCTTGGCATAGGTTATGCAGCTGCAGCAGGTTTTGGCCCGCTCTCGGAAAACTTAGCACCGTACTTGCTGCGGGATTGTTTTCTTCCGACCACCCCGCCGGCATCGAATTTTCCCCGGACGATGTGATATTTCACGCCAGGAAGATCTTTGACCCTTCCCCCGCGAACCAGAACAATCGAATGCTCGGCCAGAGTGTGGCCGACACCCTGAATGTAAGCGGTAACTTCCTGTTTGTTGGACAGTCTGACTCTGGCGACTTTGCGAAGAGCCGAGTTTGGTTTTTTCGGAGTCATGGTTTTAACCACGGTACAAACACCTCGCTTGAAGGGGGAATTAATATTTTCCATTTGCCGGTCTTTGGCATTAAAAAATTTGCGAAGTGCTGTCGCCCGCACTTTACCGCCCTTTTTATGCCGGCCCTTTTTGATAAGTTGATTAATTGTAGGCATGTTTACTCCAGTCTTGCTCTCTCCGCACTCGTTGGAATGAGCCTGCCGATTATAACATTCTCTTTAAGTCCTGTCAGATAATCCTCCGCGGCGTGCAAAGCAGCATCTGACAAAACTTCAGTTGTGCGCTCAAATGAGGCGGCCGAAAGCCACGAAGTGGTGTACAGGGCGGCCCGCGAAACTCCCAGCATTGTCACTTGAGCAGTGGCCGGTTCTCCGCCGGCGGCAATCACCCGGGCGTTTTCATCTTCAAAACGGACTTTCTCGGCAAACTCGCCGGGCAGGAAAACGGTGTCGCCGGAAGTTTCGATGCGCACCTTGTCCGACATTTTACGGACAATGACTTCAAAGTGTTTATCGTTAATCGGAATTCCCTGGGATTCATAAACTGCCTGGAGCTCTTCGATCAGATAGTTTTGGGCGCCAAACAGGCCACGGGCCGCCAAAACATCTTTAATATCCAGATATCCCGAAGCCAACTGGGTTCCGGCCGCGACCAAATCGCCATCATTAACCTTTAGGGCCGAAGTCAAAGGAATAATATATTCTCTTTCCTCAACCGGTTTAACGCCGTGGCTGCGGACCCGGATCTTATAGCCGTCGGGGGTCTCTGTAACTTCTACTTTTCCGGCAATTTCGGCAATCGGCGACAAAACCTTGGGACTTCTGGTTTCAAAGAGTTCCTCAACTCTGGGCAAACCCTGAGTCACGTCCTGAGCCACCGTTCCGCCGGTGTGCTTTGACTTTAAGGTCAGCTGTGTTCCGGGTTCCCCAATGGACTGGGCGGCGACAATGCCCACCGGCACGCCGATTTCGACCAGTTTCCGGCTGGAGAAATCCCGGCCGTAGCATTTCTGGCACAGACCATATTTGGCCTTACATTTCAGCGGCGAGCGGACAATGACGGATTCGATTTTGTCTTTTTCAATTTCTGCCACGGCCGCTTCGTCAATTTCGTTACCGGCAGAAACAATGGTCTTTTTGCCGCTTTTAATGTCGGCAGCCGCAATCCGGCCCAAAATCTTGGAGGCGAACGGAGCCGGGCGGTGGTCAGACCGGGAAATTTCCACGCCCTCGTTGGTGCCGCAGTCGTCAAGGCGGATGATCATGTCATGGGAAACGTCCACCAGACGGCGGGTGAGATAGCCGGCATCAGCAGTTCTGATGGCAATGTCGGCCAAACCTTTGCGGGATCCGCGGGTGCCGGTGACATATTCAAAAACGCTTAATCCCTGGCGGAAATTTGTTTTTGTCGGCAGAGAAACGATTTTTCCGGTCGGATCCACCATCAGTCCCCGCATTCCGGAAACCTGTTTAACGTTGTCCCGGCTGGATTTTCCGGCGCCGGATTCCAGAATGGTTTTAACCGGATTATCTTTGGCGTAAGCTTCCCAGGTCAAATCCGTAATTTTATCCGTAATTCTGATCCAGATCTCGATCTGCAGCCGGCGCATTTCTTCAGCGGTAATCAACCCGGCCTTATAGTTTTCTTCCACTTCGGCGGCTTCTTTGTCCGCGGCGGCAATAATTTCCTCTTTATTAGCGATCATGACCATGTCAAAAATCCCCACGGAAATGCCGGAAGCCATCGAGCCGGTAAAACCAAGATTTTTCAGGTTGTCCAAAAGCTTAACCAATTCAGATTTTTCCACCTGGTCCATGGCCTTGTTGAGAATGGACTTCAGCCTGCCGATAGTGATAGTTTCGTTGATATAACCCAGCTGTTTGGGAACAAATTCATTCACAATAATTCGTCCCGTGGTTGTTTCCAAAACTGCTTTCTCATGGCGGACCTGAATTTTCTGGCGCATGGATATTTTATGCTGTTGATAGGCGGTGATGGCCTCGGCAAAATCAGAAAAAATGGTGTCCGCCGCGGGAATTTTTTCATCAATGGAAGTAAAGTAATAAATTCCCAGAATCATTTCTTTGTTCGGGAAGGCCACCGGCATCCCGTCAGCCGGTTTAAGAAGGTTGTGTTCGGCCATCATTAAATTTATGGCTTCGCTCTTGGCGGCGGAAGACAAGGGAACATGAACGGCCATCTGGTCGCCGTCAAAGTCCGCGTTATAACCGGTACAAACCAGCGGGTGAACCTGAATGGCCGATCCCTCAATTAAAACCGGATAAAAAGCCTGTATGCCCAGTTTGTGCAAAGTGGGGGCGCGGTTAAGCAAAACCGGATGGTTCCTGGTAATTTCTTCCAGAATGTCAAAAACTTCCGGAGTTCTCTTTTCCAAAACATACTTGGCAGACCGGACGTTTGGTGATGTGCCGCGTAAAATTAATTCCCGAAGAACAAACGGTTTAAACATTTCCAGGGCCATTTCCTTGGGAAGTCCGCATTCGTTCAAAGCCAGTTTTGGCCCGACAACAATAACCGACCGGCCGGAATAGTCCACGCGTTTACCCAAAAGGTTCTGGCGGAAACGGCCCTGTTTGCCCCGAAGCATGTCGGACAAGCTCTTAAGTTCAGTCGTGTTGGCCCGGGTGCTGGAGCGCTGGGAAGCATCGATTAAAGCATCAACTGCTTCCTGAAGCATTCTTTTTTCATTTCGCAAAATGATTTCCGGGGCGCCAAGATCAATCAGATGCTTAAGGCGGTTGTTGCGGTTAATAACCCGGCGGTACAAGTCATTCAAATCTGAAGTTGCAAAACGGCCGCCCGTGAGCTGAACCATGGGGCGAAGATCCGGCGGAATAACAGGCAAAATGGACATGACGACCCATTCCGGGCGGATGCCGCTGCGACGCATGCCGTCAATAACCCGCAATCTCTTAGTGGCTTTGACCCTCTTTTGGCCGGTGGCGGAAACGAGTTCTTCCCGAAGATCGGCCGCCATTTTTTCGAGATCCAAATCTTTGAGAACTTTTTCAATGGCTTCGGCGCCCATTCCGACTTCAATGAAATCCGCCGCGCCGTATTGGTCCAGTTTCAAAAATTCATCTTCCGTCAGTTCGGAAATTTTCTTGACGCTTTTAACCAGATCCAAAAGAGTCCGGTAGATTTCTGTCAGACGGTTTTTCTCCAAAGCAAAATCGCTTTCAAGCTTGGCGGCTTTTTGCTTGCTGGAAAGTTCGATTTCCGAAATCGTCAGTCCCAGCTGGTCCTTGTCTTTAATCTTGGTTTTCTGATCCTTAATCTTTTCGTCCCGCTGCGCCTCTTCCTGTTTCACCAGTTCTTCAAAATCCGAAACCATTGTCTTCTGGCGGCCTTCCATGGTTTCTTTAAGAGTAGCCATCGCCTTGTCTCTCTTACTTTCATCCACGGATAAAACCAGATAGGAAGCAAAATAGACCACGTTTTCCAAAGCCTTTGGTGACAGGTCCAAAACCAATGACAGCTTGGAAGGCGCGCCCTTGAAATACCAGACGTGAACGACCGGCACGGCCAGAGAAATGTGACCCATGCGCTCCCGGCGAACCTTTGACTGCGTAACTTCCACTCCACACTTGTCGCAGATGATGCCCCGGTAGCGGATTCTCTTATATTTACCGCAATAACATTCCCAATCTTTAGTCGGACCAAAGATATTCTCAGAGAATAAACCATCTTTTTCCGGCTTTAATGTCCGGTAGTTAATCGTTTCCGGCTTGGTCACTTCCCCATGAGACCACCCCAGAACCTGGGCCGGTGAGGCCAAAGTCACTTTCAGACCCTTAAAGTCAACAATGTTGGCCAGGGTGTCCTGATGTTTTGCTTGTGTAGCAAGCAAGCTTTGCTTATTAGTGCTTAAATTATTCATGAGTATCTTTAGTCATTTCTTCTTCGGATTTTTCCTGTTCAAGATTTTCCCCGGCCGCCGCGGCTTCATGAGCCGGTGTTTCCAACGGCTCGACCTTGGCGTCCAGAACTTCTTCCATTTCCTTAACCTCTTTGACGGTTTTGTCGTCAGCGGGAGTGGAAGAAGCTGCAGCGGTTATAACACCTGTGGGCGTCACTGACAAGCCCAGACTTTGCAGTTCCTTAACCAAAACCTTAAACGATTCCGGAACGGATGACTGCGGAATGTCCGTGCCCTTGACAATAGCTTCAAAAGCTTTGGCCCGGCCGACGACATCATCGGATTTAATGGTCAACATTTCCTGTAAGGTGAAAGCCGCCCGGTGTGCTTCCAGAGCCCAGACTTCCATTTCTCCCAGTCTTTGGCCACCCATTTGGGCTTTGCCGCCAAGCGGCTGTTGAGTGACCAGTGAGTATGGACCGGTCGAGCGGGCGTGGGTTTTGTCCTCGACCATGTGAATGAGTTTGAGGAAATACCCGGTGCCGACCACAACTTTTTGGGCATAGGGTTCCCCGGTCCGCCCGTCATAAACCGTCACCTTTCCGTCAGCGGGCAAACCGGCATCGGTCAAAGCCCTAGTGATCCAGTCTTCGGAAATTTTTTCAAAAACCGGAACGGCAACACGCTGATTTGAAGCACTCATGGCCCAACCTAAATGGGTTTCCAGAAGCTGGCCCAGGTTCATCCGTCCCAGGACGGAAAGCGGGGAAATAATGATGTCAATCGCGTCACCGTTGGCCAAATGGGGCATATCTTCAGCCGAAACGATACGGCTGATAACCCCTTTGTTTCCGTGACGGCCGGCCACTTTGTCTCCGATGTTAATTTTTCTAAACTGGGCAACTTTGACTTTAATCAGCTTGTTGGTTCCCGGCGGCAATTCGTCCCCGGCGCTTTTATCCAAAATGTTGATGCCGATAACCGTTCCGTGTTCACCGTGGGGCATGCGAAGAGAGGTATCGCGCACTTCCCGGGCTTTTTCGCCAAAAATGGCCCGCAGCAATCTTTCTTCAGCTGACAGTTCCGTTTCCCCTTTTGGAGCAATTTTTCCGACCAGAATGTCCCCCGGTCCAACTTCAGCACCGATGACCACAATTCCCGTTTCGTCCAGATTTGCCAGGTCAGATTCTCCGACGTTAGGGATATCCCGGGTAATTTCTTCCGGGCCAAGCTTAGTGTCCACCAATTCGCACTCATGTTCTTCAACGTGGATGCTGGACAAAACGTCTTCGCGAACCAGTCTTTCGGAAATAATAACGGCGTCTTCATAACCGTAGCCGTCAAAATGCATGTAGCCGATCTTCAGATTTGCTCCCAGAGCCAGTTCTCCATGATCAGAAGCCGGACCGTCAATGATCACGTCACCGGGCTTTACCTTATCTCCGACTTTAACTAATGTCCGCTGCGAATAGCAGGCGCCGTTGGGATTCGTCCGGTAAAATTTAACAACTCTGAATGTGTCAGCGGTTTTTTCGCCGGTTTTAATCACAACTTTTTCCCCGTCGGCAAAACTGACTTCTCCGGCGTGGGTGGCTTTAACTACCCAGCCCATAGCATCAGCCACAGCCGCTTCCACGCCTGTCCCGACCACGGGGGCCTGAGGACGAACCAGCGGCACGGCTTGTGCCTGCATGTTACTTCCCATCAAAGCCCGAACCCCATCATCATGCTGTAAAAATGGAATCAGAGCGGCGGCAGCCCCAACAACCTGCCGGGGAGCCACATCAATTAAGTCCGCTTCCTCCGTGTTAGCCTCAATAAATTCTCCCTTGTAGCGAACGGGGACGCGGGCGTCAGTAATATAACCTTTGTCATCTATGCCCACTCCGGCGTGAGTAATTTTGAAATTTCTTTCGTCATCGGCCGCCAGATAAACAATTTCGGATGTTAACTGAACTTTCCCGTTGGCTTTTTTAAGTTTGCGGTACGGCGCCAACAAAAAACCAAACTCGTCAACCCTGGCATAAAGACTCATGAAAGTGACAAGGCCGATGTTTGGCCCTTCAGGAGAGCGGACGGGACAAATGCGGCTGTATTGAGAAGAATTGATGTCCCGGATGGAAAATGAAGCCCGGTCCCGGGAAATTCCCCCCACACCCATAACGGTCAGTTTGCGCAGGTTGTCCACTTCGGACAAAGGATTGGTTTGATCAAGGATGGAAGAAAGCTGGGAAGTCCGGAAAAACTCATTGACGGCGGAAATAATCGGCCGGGCGTTGACCACCTGGTTGGGCATCACTTTGGTTTTCGGATCCAAAAGAGACATGCGTTCTTTGACGGCTCTTTCCAAACGAAGCAACCCGTCACGGAAAGCGACGTTTCCGACCAGCTCGCCAACCCGGCGCAGTCGGCGATTACCCAAATTATCAATGTCGTCAGTATAGACACTGGGGTCGTTTTTCTGCAGGCGGATGAGATATTTGATGGCCGCCACGATGTCTTCGCGGCTGATGATCTGGTTTTCGGCAATATTGGGAATATTAAGGCCCAGTCTTTTATTTATCTTGTAGCGGCCGACTTTGCCCAAATTGTAGCGGCGAGGCTGGAAAAACAGAGAAGCAATATAGTCCATGGCCGTTTCCGCCACAACCGGTTCTCCGGGACGCATCTTTTTATAAATTTCCATGGCCCCTTCAGCCGAACCATGAGTAACGTCCTTTTTCAAAGTGGCTTCAACCAAAGAACCGTCGCCGCCGTTGTCCACCTCACCAAAAGTCTTTCTGATTTCTTCGTCAGAGCCCAAACCGATGGCTCTTAAAAAGGTTGTGATCGGGAATTTGCGCCGGCGGTCAATCCGCACGGAAATAACGTTGTTGCGGCTGATATTGAATTCCAGCCAACTGCCGCGCAGAGGCCGGACTTCGGAAAAATAGAGCATCCGGCCTGTTACCGGGTCGATGTCCCCCAAAAAATACACTCCGGCGGACCGAACCAATTGATGAATAACCGCCCGCTCAATCCCATTAATAATGAAAGTCCCTGACGGGGTCATAACCGGAACTTCACCCAAAAAGACTTCCTGAGAGGTGGTTTCACCCGTTCTTTTGTTTAACAGCGTTGCCTGAATGCGGATCGGCATGTCAAAAGTGACACCCTTGAGAGCTGCTGTGGCCGCGTTATATTTTGGCTCGCTGAAAGAATATTTCCCCAAGGTTAGTTCCCAGTTTTTGCCGGTAAAATCAGAAATGGGAGAAATTTCCCCGATCAATCCGCCAATGCCTTCATCAAGAAATTTCTGATAGGATTCGCGGTGAATGGAAACGAAGTCAAGTTCGGGAAGAGAAGGATAGGTTTTGCCCCAATACAGCCGCTCGGAATTAATACTGGTAGTTGTTTTCTTTGCCATCACCAAAAAATTGTCCCGTAGGACTACAAAAACTAGCGAACCTACAAAATGTTCGCCTAAAAACTTTTATTCAACTGAAGCTATTGTAGCAGAAAACCGAGACCCGTCAAGAGGTAAAACTATTGGAGATACTTCGCCACATTGGCGTTGTGTTCATCCAGCGTTTTAGCGTAGTATGTTACGCCGTTTTTGTCAGCCAAGTAGAATAGATAATCAGTTTTAGCTGGATTTATGGCAGCTTGAATAGAAGCTAAACCGGGGTTGCAAATCGGTCCGGGGGGTAAACCGGGATTTAAATAGGTATTATATGGCGACCTTATTTTTAAATCCTCCAGAGTTAAGTCCTGCTTCCAAAATCCCAAAGCATATTGGATTGTTGCGTCAATGTCTAGCGCCATGCCGGCTTCCAGACGGTTGTAAATAACGCTGGCGATCAGCGGCCGGTCTGCCGGGTAGCGGGCTTCTCTTTCAATCATCGAAGCTACCACCAGCTGGGTAACAGTTGCCGCCGGAACTTTGGCGTCAAAAGTGCGGCGCATCAAAACCCGCACTTCATCAATGGTCGTATCCTTTGACACCAAATAAGTCTCCGGAAAATATTTGCCCTCTTCATTCCACGCTCCTTCAGGCCCGGGAATGTTTTGCCCGCGCAAATAATCCAGAATTTGTTCCCTGCGCCAGCCCTCAGGAATTGTCAGGCGCAAATCGTCGGTTCCCCGGGTCAAGGCTTTGGCAATATCCGCCGTTGACATGCCCGGGTTTAATGTAAAATTGCCCGCCTGAGGGCTTTTTTCCAATCCCAGGCGGATTAAAAGGAAAAAGGAAATTTGGTCGCGCACCAGATTTTGATCTTTAAGGTCTTTGGCCACCTGGCGGACACTTTCCCCTTCAGCCACCACAAAATTCCTGTCTGTTTTATCGGAAGAATTAACCGGCAGAAGCGAAGTTTTCCACCAGAGGATAGCCCCGAGAGTTACAAGTAGCAGAAGAAAGGCGGCAACAGCCAGTCTTTTCACTACACTTCCTCCAATTTGGCCCGGCGATATTTCCCATTTTCCCCGATGTAAATTCTTTTGCATTTGCAAATAATTTTATCGCCTTCCTTTTTGCCCTTTGACAACAGCGTGCCGCAGCCGACGCATTTGCCCTGGGAAAGTAACCAAGCCTGGACGGGGGAAATTAAGTTTTTAAACATGGCTACATGTTATCCAAATATCTTTGCAAAATCAAGGCGGCAGCCACAGCGTGCTGTTTTTGTTTGTCCTTCTTTATTTTGGCAGCTTCAACGCTGGTCAGAGTTTCGTCGATAGTTTCTACCGGTACTTTGACCCATACTTGTAGTTTATTCACAAAAACTAAAGTTTTTTTGGCCATGTTTTTTTCGGAAACCCCCACCACAATTTTTTCCGGAGACAACCTTTCGACTTCTTCGAAGATCTTTTTTAAAAGAACGGCTTTGAGCGGCTCCGCGAGGCTACCTTCGCTTGTTGCCAGTCCGCACCAGACGTCTCCATAATCAATTCCTAATAACATATTTTTTTACTTCCTCAACTAAAAAATTCTTTATTTCTTCTTGTGAAACCTCATCGCGAAGAAAAGAAATTTCGTAACTTTCGATGTCGTCAAAATAACACAATTGCTCTAAAAATAATTTTGTGGGAAATTCGTTTTGGTAGCGTTTTTGGGACAAATCGATAATTTCCTGTATAGTTGTGCGTTTTTCTTTCAATATGAAATATAAATCCACATAATCCCTCCATTTTCCCCGCCGACCGATAGTATAAGCCTTATTTGTAGCTATATCACGAATATCAAAAAGATCAATAGTTGACGTTTTTATTGTTGGAAATAACGGTGGAAAATCTGTATGAAAAAAAGTGACGGAGACGGCTTGGGGCGTAAGAAAATTTAATTGTCCCTCAATGTCCATTGTTCGCATACAACCCGAACCAAAAACTCTGCGGATTTTATCCCAGAGATTAATTGGTAACGATTGATTTGTGAAAATATCAAAATCAAAAGATTGCCGATGGCCAATTTGCAAAGCAAGAGCTGTTCCGCCGGCCAAAACGCCTAAATCAGAGAACTTCTCTAATCTGGAAAAGGCTTCTTGTCTATTTTGATCGAAAATTTCTAGGAAAAGACCGGACATATAAAGTTTGATCTATTGGCTTATCCTGTAAATTTAAAAGAATATTTTTTGTAAAATTAAAGGCGGGAAATGTATAATCTTTGGCAGGGTTATTCAAAAAAATGGTTTTTATTTCCTCCGGTGAATAAACTTCAAAAAGCCACTTCAGGTGTTCCCAAGTCCCATATGCTAAAACCTGATGGACTATATAATTCTTGTCTTTTTGCAGATCTAATTTATCAACACCCACGCTCCACAGAATCGGTTGTAAATCAGCCGGGATCATAAGGTAATTATAACATTTTTGTCATTGCGAGAAGCCAGAGCAACGAAGTAATCTTCCCGTATTATTTTAAAGCACAAATTCCTTGACCGTTAAATTGTTTGTCAAAGTCTGTTTTTTTACAATATGCATTTGCTTTTTCTGTGGGAAATGGATCAGCACCGCAATCTGCCTTCCATCCATAATATTCTGATCCTATATACCTGGACACATTCCAGCTCCGCATCATATGTTCACAGCCTTGTTTTTCTGTAGTGATACCAAGTCTACGGTATGCCTCGATTTCAATTTCATTTTTTGGTTTAAACCTCCAAAGATCATCCGAATTTTGACATCTGCGAGCCACGCTGTTTACAGCAAATAATCTGCATTTGCCATCTATTTTGTCAAAGTCAATACTACAGTCTGAATCATACTGACAGGCTAAGGTCACAGAACAATCCTTTATTACCCCAAAAGAAGAAAGAATTGGAATTTTAGTACACCGGTTCTGACGGTAATTAAGTACTGAAAAAATAAAGAAAGCTATGAATATTAGGCCAAGAAAACCGACGGTACCAAATGTTACTAAAATAAAAACCCATTTAACAAGTCTTTTTAGCGATTTGGCTTTGAAAAAACTAATCATTTTAGCCATATATCTTTTAATTATAACAGAATCTTTTCTTGTACCTGGATCATAGCAGGCTTTTCATCCCGATTTTTATAAAATCAGATTTTTTCTTCCAGGTGGATGCGAGGCGACACCTTCTGAATTTAGTTTTAAAAAAGGTGAAATTTGGTAATATCTATTTGTGAAACTGGCGAATGCGCGGTTTAATAGATTTGCGGAAATTTTACTTATCATAGCTGAAGTTTCACTGGCCTCCGTCGTGGTTCCATATATCATTGACAAAACAAATATTGCTATTTTAATATCAGGTATAATAGTGACAATTATCTCTTTTGCATTAAGTATGTTTTTTACCAGGCCACAATGAATGATTTCATAATTTTTTATCTTATTCTCGCCATTTTGATTCTTGCAGTGGTTATTGCTGCTGTGGGAACAATGAAATACGGCAATCCTCAAAACAAGCGGGGCAAAAAGAAGTAATTAAATTCCCACGATTTTGGCCTTGATAATGCCGCGTTTCCAAAGAGTTCCCGGGGGAACACAGGTGATTAAAGTTACGTAGGCTGAATCAAAACGCTGTTCCAAAACGGAAATATCCGTTGGTTCCACAACTTTTTTGTCAATTACTTTATAGCTGTACCGCACGCCGTCATAATCCAAAAAGATGTCATCGTTTTCTTCCAGATCCATAATGAAAGTGAAAATTCCGGAATAATTTGAAGGGGAGGCCAGCTGCGGCAATTCCGAATGACCGAAAATGATGTTATTGCCCCAGGATCCCGGCATCGATGAAGTCGGCCAGGCCACCAAAGTCTTTTTCAAATCGCCGCCCACTTCGACATTCGCGGCATTAATTTTCAGTTTCGGGATAGTAATTGTATAGGTTTTAATGGATGCGGCACTGGCGGCCAGAACTTTGGCCGTTTTGGTAAACCAGGCATTGGCATTATAGGACTTGCTGTCATCAGCCCGGACTAACGGGCCAAAGGTTGAAGCCAATGGAGAAATAATCCGGACATTAACCCCGGGCATGACCAGAAAATACCAGCTGACGACCGGCCAGGCTGCCTGAAAAATTAAAAAGGCTCCCAAAACCAAGAAAAGCATCGATAAAACCCCGGCAAATTTTTTTGGCGGGCGCTTTGTAAGTCTTACGGATTTGGCGGGACCTTTAAGGTAAACGTGCATCAGTCACTGACTGTTTCCAGCTTAATGTTGCCGGTTCGCCAGGGAAGGAAGCGGTCAATTATGGAACCAAAGAATTTGGGGGCGACTTCAATTTCCACACTGTTTACCCCGGTTTGTTTCAAGATTATTTCTTTGGCGGAAGCCGCACTTTTCCCGGCGACGGACTTGGTCAGTTCCGGCAAATCGAGTTGGGGCAACATCGCCGCATTTAATCTGACGGACAAAACCGCGTTTCCCGATTTATCCAGTTTGGTCGATTTTATTTCCGGCTTTGCTGTCTCCCGGGATAAGGCGAAGCCGGCCGGAACATCACTGCCAAATCTTTCCAGGAACTTATCCGTCAGGTCGTTTTGCGAAGCCGTGACTCCTTTAAAGTTTAATGTCAAATCCAAAGTAAAATTGTCTGCCTCGTTGTCGACGTCCTTGGAGAAGCGCTTTTTGGCCACCTCTGAAGTAATGGCGTTGGGCAAAAGGGTTTGGCCCCCAACAAGCTTAGCATTCAGATCAGTCTGGGCTTTCTGGGTTAATTCCGCTGAAAGAGTGGCAAACAATCTGTCCTGATCGGTTTTGGTGACAACATTGGCCTCATGACTGTTACCTCCGGAAAAAGCGCTGCCGTTTTTCGCCTGCCCGGAAAAATTGGCGATGGAAAAAAGGGTGTCTGCTGCCAGATTATAGTTGTCCCCGATATCCGCGGCTGTTACCGGTGCTGTTGTTGTGGCCAAAGCCAGAACACCGGCTCCCGAGGCCATCTGAACATCGCTGTTTAAGGAAAACTTCAGTCCGGAGACAGACGTCAAAATCGTTCCGGCG
The DNA here is from genome assembly GCA_964371135.1 of uncultured Gammaproteobacteria bacterium. Classification (GTDB taxonomy): domain Bacteria; phylum Patescibacteriota; class Microgenomatia; order JAMCZE01; family JAMCZE01; genus JAMCRP01. Next base: position 18,594 of record CAYJLJ010000001.1, read on the forward strand.
GGGAAAGTCCGGCCGTCAGAGGGATTGCCAATGGTGACGGTTCCCTTGGCTTTTTCTCCGACCATTTTCTTCCCCGACGCCACACTCTTTTTGCTGCCGATTTCGGAAACCTCTATGAATTGTCCGGAAATCGTCGCTTCCATTTCCCGGTCAAAAGTCTTTGGGGCCAGATGAACCAGGATTCTAGCTTTCGGAACAAAATAAACAATTGCTCCGCCAAGGCTAAGAATCGCAATCAGGACGGCAATTGCCACAAAAGCAATTGGTTGAGGTTTTTTTGACGAAAAAGACGGGGCATGAATAGCCGGAGCATTCTTTACTGTCCGCAAACTTTTTAATTTAGCAGTAATTTTCGAAAACATCGGCAAAACGCCGGACATGGCTTCCTTCAGATTAATTTTAGGCAGTTCCATGGGGATTCGTGCCGGCATTTCTGTGGGATTAGTTCCCTGCTGCATTTCCTGCAATTTTCCCAATTCTCCGTCAGTAACAAACCCCGCCTCCAGAGCACTGACTTCTTCCAGCTCCGGTTCCACTCCTTCTTCTGTTTCCCTGTCATCTGTTAGTTCTTCAAGTTTTTTTTCTTCTATCATCTCTTCTTTTGTATCAATCTTTCCTCCCATTTGCGTTCCCCCCGCAATGGCGACAGCCTTAACAATTAAATCTCCCGAGAGGACTTCCACCCGCGGAAAATGCAGGAAGGGCAAACTTTTTGTCCAGGGGTGGGCCATGATTTTTTCTTCCAAAGCTTTCAGATCCCGCCTCCCGTCATAAAGAATGATCCGCGCCGGTAAAACATCAATCTGGGTAAAACGGTGCAGGGCCACAGAAATTCTGTCCGCAAAATTTTCTTTTTCCTCCGGCAGCGGCACCGTACCCAGATTTTTTCCGGCCCGCAGAAGCGTGACCCAGCCGGAATCGCCGTCCAACCCAATCAAAATGGCCGTCAACGGCGCCCCTTCAGTTTCCTTAAGATAGTTTTCCAGAGCTTCAAAAAGTTGGACATAGCCCAAAGGCCGAAGGTCCAGCTCCTTGCAGATTTTTCGCAGCAGTTGAAGCTTTTCGGGCACAATTTTCCCCTCGGAAATCCAGTCCGGGCTGACCCCAAAAATCGTTTTGGCCGCCGGCAGACGGGTTTCCCCCAGAGCCGTGGAAACGGCGCCGTCTGCAGCCTGAAGAAGTCCGTCATAACCGACGCCGCCAATTTTCTCCCCCCCGGTGTTTTCCACCACAACTTGTCCTTCAGTTATTGACCAGACTGTGGCCAGAACTTCAGTTGAGGAAATTTTGACAGCCAAATAGCGTTCTCTTAAGGCGGAACCTGATGGTTCTCCTATTACACGGGAAAAAACAGACTTTAAGTCCATTAATTCAGACTAGCACAAAATACACTTTGCTGCAACGCATTTTGTATAATGCTGGTACTCATGGCACATATCCTGCAATCTCTCCAATGGGCTCAGTTCCGTTTAAAAACGCCTAATGTTAAAAAGGTCTTAACAATTGGTCAAACGCGCGTTTATATTCATCGCATTCCCCATCTCCCGTTTACCATCGCCTATCTGCCAAGACCGGAAACTTTCGATAATTTAGAAGAGATAAAGAGAGCCTGCCAAAAAGAAAACGCCCTCTTTTTAAAAATCGAGCCTGCCAGCCTCGCAAGAGGTGGTCTTGCGAAGCTAAATGAAATGGCGTCGGGACGGGCTATTCTTCCCCAGCATACTATATACATAGACTTGACCAAACCCGAGGAAGAACTTCTCAGGAATATGCACGAGAAAACAAGATATAACATTCGTCTCGCTCAAAAGAAGGGTGTAGTTGTAAAGGAAAATGACGATATTGAAAGTTTTATTAAACTCCTTTCTCAAACCGAAAACCGCCAGGGCTTTTATTCTCATTATGCAAACTACTACCGCAACCTGTGGAATGTTCTCCGCCCCGCCAATATTGTTCATCTCCTCTCCGCCTATCTACCTAACCACCTTTATACCTCTCACTCTATCGCCTCAATCATGTTGTTTCACTACGGCGACTTTTTATATTACCCGTACGGCGGCTCTGATCCGAAATTCAAAGAATACATGGCCCCAAATCTCCTCCATTGGGAAGCTATCAAACTGGGCAAAAAGCTGGGCTGCAAAACCTATGATCTTTGGGGATCTTACAAAAATTCCAAAGACGAAACTGACCCGTGGTATGGAATCTACCGGTTTAAATCCGGCTTCGGCGGAACGGAAATCGATTTTCCCTCAACCGTAGACGTTCCCTTATCCCCCCTATATCCCCTATTTTCCTTCGTTGATTCTCTCCGCTGGAAATTTTTAAAACTTGTCCGATGACAGACTTGCGCCAAAGTAAAAACTACGCCAAATACATGCAGTCCCTTGGTTGGATCGTGGACCACGGCGCTTTCATCAAAAAATTTTGGCTCACATCAGTCATTAAAATCCAGCATCCCGAAAAAATTGATTTGAAACCGCTCCAAAAATACCACCCGTTTTTAATAAAAATTGAGCCGAACTTAAGTAACTTAAGAAACCTAAACGTCTTAAGAAACTTAAAATTCCATCCTGACAATTGGCCCCTCATTCCTTCCAAGACCTTGATTTTGGATCTCAAGAGGGTGAACATTTCAAAAGACATTCGTTATGAAATCCGCAAAGCCGAACGCTCCGGCGCCTCCGTACGCCTTGTGCAAGGTGCAACCTTGCACACCGAGTTGGAGAATTTTATTAAACTTTGGCATCAAAATGCCAAGGAGCGGGGGTTTTGGGTGCCGTTGGGCAAAGAAATCCGCAATCTGGCCACCGCGTTTTGCAAGAATTGTTTGCTATTCATAGCTGAAGGGGCCGGGGTGTTGGTAGTTATAAACGGAGATACCGCCCATTATATGTACGCCTTTTCTACTCCGGCAGGCAGAAAAAACAGTCTGCCGTATTTAGTTTTATGGGAAATCATTAAACATTTGCAAAATAGAAAAATTAAACACTTGGATCTGGAGGGACTTTATGACGAGCGCTATCCGGATTCCACCAAAAACTGGCAAGGTTTTACGGCCTTCAAACTCCAGTGGGGCGGAAAAGTCGTGGAATATCCGGGAAGTTATTCTAAATATTTTTTGCCTCTTATCCGCACAACATTTTGAATTCGCAATTTTCGCACCACATGGAGTGGGAACAGGCAAAGTCGGATTTTTGGATTTCATCGCGAATGCGCAATAATTCTTTTCTGGCTTCTTCCAGCTGCTCTTTTGTCCGCACCGTCGTTATTTTCGAAGCGGTGTCAAAAAAATAGAAAGAAAGTTTTACTTTTTCGATTTCCCGGCCCAGAACTCCCGGGTCGGAAGCAGCCAGGGCATAAATGGTCATCTGCAAATCCAGATCGATGTCTTTTTGGCTCGGCACATTGGCGCCGGTTTTGTAATCAATTATTTCTATTAATCCGCCGCCCAGATCGTCTACCCGGTCAATTTTTCCCCCAATTTTTAGTGTGGGGTCCACACGCAAAGTAAACGGCTGTTCCAAAAAGAGCGGCCTGGCATTTTTATGAATTTCCGTGTCGAGATATTCCGTCAGAAACTTTTTGGCCTTTTCCAACGCCTCTTGCTCGTGTTGTTTGCTGTTATAACCCTCCATGATCCAGTTCTTTCCCAAACTTTCCAGAATGTTTCCTCCGTCACGATGATAGTCACGAAGGGCAAGATGGATGGAATTTCCCATGGAAAGCGGCGCGGTCGTAGGAGTAGGAATTCTTAGAATATGCCGTAATTTAAAATGCAGCGGACAGTCTTTAAAACTTTGAATTGCGGAATAAGATAAATAATCAATTTTTGTTTGAGATTTTTCTGAAATTTTTTCTTCAGGTTTAGTCCATTCAAATAACGGTATTTGTTTTTGGTTTGGAATTTTTGGTTTGGAATTTTCAATACCGGCTTCCACAACAAAAGGTGATAATTTTCTCTCGCGTTTGCCTTCACCATAAAAATTCGCCGCGGAAAAAAATAATTTCTGTTTGGCCCTGGTCATCCCCACATAAAATAATCTGCGTTCTTCTTCCAAATGAAAATCGCCGGTTGGTAAAGTATCTTTGATCAATTCGTCGGGAACAGGAATTTGTTCTTTGCGTTCTCTTGTGGGAAACCGGCCTTCGACAAGATTGGTTAGAAAAACTACCGGAAATTCCAGACCCTTGGCTGAGTGAACGGTAAGAATATTTACCGCATTATTGGCACTCCAATCAATTTCCGAAGCAGTTGGACTCTCACCCATTTCCATCGCTAGATTCAAATAATCAACGATTGCAAAAACACCGGCGTCACTATTTACCGCCTCAAAAGTTTTCAACTTGTCAAAAAATTTAGAAATATTCTGGGCGCGTTTTTCTTCGAAATTAACAATGCTTTTTAGAAGCCCCGAGGCTTCTAAAAAGAAATACAAAATTTGCCCGCCGGTTTCTTTGGGTATCAACTCTTGATGCCGATGAACCATGGAAACGAATTTAGTAATGGCTTCCTTAGTTTTGTCACTAACAAAAACCACATTGTCATTGCGAGGGAGCAAAGCGACCGCGGCAATCTCCCCTTCGACCAAAGCAGATTGCTTCGCTACTTCGTGGCTCGCAATGACACTCAGCTTTTCCAAGGTTTCAAACAAACACAGGTTTTGTTTTTTGCCATAATTTAAAAGAGCGATTAAATCTCTTTGAGAAATATCCCAGATATCCATAGACAGTACCCGGTAAAGACTGACTGAATCCGTAAAATCGCACAAAACTTTAAAATAAGCTATCAGGTCTTTAATTTCCGGCTGTTTAAACAGCGCTCCCGGACCCAAAAACTGGAACGGAATTCTTGCCCGTTCAAGCGCGCGTACAAAGGCTTCACTATGATTATTAGCTCTAACAAGAATTGCGTAATCGCTATAATTTGGCCCCTTGATTCTTTTAACTACCTCTTCTGCCTCCTCTTCTAATCTTTCCGTACGAATTAATTCCACGGCTTCACCGTCCTCAACTTGACTTACTAGATTTTTAGTTATTCCAAGCTTTGCTTCCAGGGTATCCGGATCATTATGTTTAATTAATTTATACGCGGCATCCAAAATTGTTTGGGTTGACCGGTAATTTTTAGTCAGGATTATTTGTTTTGCATGTGGATAATCTTTCATGAAATTTAAAATATTGCTTATTGCGGCGCCCCTAAACTTGTAGATGCTTTGACTATCATCTCCCACGACAGTTAGATTGCTGTTACGCTCCGCAAGTAATTTAATTACTTCATACTGCGCATAATTTGTATCCTGAAATTCATCAACAAGAATGTATTTGAATTGTTTTTGATACCGTTTTAAAACGTTCGGGCGGGAACGAAACAATAATAGAGTATTTGTAATCAGGTCGGCGAAATCCATTACTCCCTCGGCAATTTTTAGATCTTCATAAACTTTGTAAGCATACTCCAACTCCGGATACTCCTTATTCTTATATTCATCGACTTTGATATCTTCATCCTTAAGTCTTGAGAAGTGACTGATCATTCCGTCAATAAATTTGTAGGGGTTGCCGCTGGGTCGGAAATTGGGCAGTTTAAACTTCCAGAAGTTCTTTTTGACCAACAGATAAATTTCTGCTTCGGTTAAAAGTTTATAGTGGGGATTTAACCCAATCTGGAGAACTTCATTTTTTAATACCCGGTCACAAAAGGAATGGAAAGTCATGGTCCAGATGCCAAATGTCCCATATGGCAAAGCCTGGTCTACCCGCTCCTCCATTTCCC
>CAYJLJ010000001.1:24379-41977 GCA_964371135.1 uncultured Gammaproteobacteria bacterium
TCTGGTTTTGCCAATTTTTCCCCTAAGAGCCATTTTATTCTTTCGACAATTGCTGTGGTTTTACCGGTTCCAGCCCCGGCAACAATTAACAGCGGACCAGTTGTGTGCGTAGCAGCCGCCTTTTGTTCGGGGTTTAACATAAAGCTAATATAGCACAGTTTCGCCATGTTGTGCGTGCACACACCAGGTGTGAACAAGCACACTTTTTGTCATTGCGAGTGTCCGGCCGAAGCAATCTTCCTGTGTCATTCCAGACTTGATCCAGAATCTATATTTTGCGATACTGAAAATATGAATAAAAGAGGAAACGCTTTAATAATTATCCTAGCGATTCTTGCTATGGTCGGCTTAACTTTAACCGGCTATTTTCTTTGGTCAAATAAACAAACTCCAAACAAACCTGTTCAAACAGCAAGTCCAGACTCAACAGCAAATTGGAAAACGTACAAAGGAAACAGTTTCTCTATTAAATATCCGCCAGATTGGGAAGTCACCGAGTCCTATGTTGATACTATCGGGAATGTTCCGCTTCTGACAAATAAGAAAAGTCCGACGGAACAAATTTATGCTTACCTGTGGGATAAAAAAACGTCTTTCGGTTCGATAGTTAAAACCGTGCCACAAATAAAGAAAATTGGTGACTATACATGGGAAATTCGCAACAGTCCAGAAAACACCGGATCAGTTATTAATGGCCAAACAATAAATACAATGGAACGTCTATATACAATCGGTGATATAAACAATCCGCGCTTTGCCTTCAACGTAACTTTACCAAAAGGTATTTCAGAGACAAATTCTCAAGTTGAGCAAATCCTCTCCACTTTCAAATTTCTTTAGATTTTTCTTAAGAAGAATCTTGACAAAAGTATTAAGATATGTTAACATATCCATATGCAATTACAATCTATTTGCGATCAACCTTCAAACACAATATCCATAACTCAGATCCGGCAGGACATTGATACTTTAACCCAAGCCTTAAATAAATTTGGCAAAGTAAGAGTGTTGCGCGGCCAGAAAGTTTTGTTTGACGCCGTCGATCCCGATTTTGAGGCCAAAAGGAAAGCAAGAATTAGCCAAGCGGCGGAAAATATCCGCAGGTTGGCTAACGAGACAACCAAAAAATCCCCCCGCAAGCCAGGACAAAAATCTTTGAGTGAGATATTAACAGAAGAACGGGATAAAATGCGGTCTGGGACGTATGAACTATGAGCGGGATTGTTTTAGACACTTCAGTAATTATTAAGTGGTTCGATTCGCTTGAAGAGGATTCTGATAAAGCGGATTTACTGTTAAGCGCGATTCAGTCTGGAGAAATGGAATTAGTCTTGCCTCACTTTGCCCAGCTGGAGATAGCAAATATCCTGCGTCTTGGTAAAAACTTTTTGGAAGAAAAGACAAAAACCTTTTTGACCGATTTTTCGAATTTGGAACCGAAGTGCGCGGCGTTTAACCCGCGACAACTTTTGGAAATATCAAAAATGGGCTATCGCGAAAATATAACAAGTTACGATTGTTCGTTCGTAGTGGCATCAAATTTCCATGATATTCCTCTTTTCACTGCTGATTACGGCCATCATAAAAAAGAACTTTCTGACAGAATTGTTTGGTTGAAAGAATGGAACGGAAAAGTGTAGTCTTAAATTTCTTTAGGCTCTTCTACCTCGTCAAATTTCTGCACCCCGTCAACCTTGGAAGACAGAGATAAAAATTGGGAGGAAACTTTAGCCATGGTGGCATAACTATTATTTATGTGGGTTTGTAAAGTTGATAACACCTCGGCAAATTTATTTGTCTCCATGTGGATTGCCCGCAGAGCTTGCTGGATAGTTTTAATTTCCGCGGTAATTTTCTGGCCCTCAAAAGATAGCAGTACTGACCGCAGGAACGCATAAAAAGTCGACGGTGATACCGGCATTACCCTTTGTTTATAGGCGTAGTCCATCAAATTTGAATTAACTATTTCATAGTAGACTGATTCCGAGGGGACATACATCAGGGCAAAATCCACCGTCCCTTCATCCGTCAGAATATATTTTTTGGAAACCTCATCAATGCGGTCTTTAACATCACGCTGGAAATCTTTTTCAAAACTCTTGTCCTCACACATCCGCTTAAAGTTTTCCATGGTAAATTTGGAATCAATCGGAATAATGCCGGAGGCGGTTTTAATGGCAGCGTCAACTTTAGCCCCGGTTCGAAAAGTATATTGCAGGCTAAAACTGCTTTTCGGCAAACTTTCTTGAAGTAAAGTTTTAAGCACCTGTTCTCCCAATCCTCCGCGCATTTTCGGCGAGGCCAGAAAATTTTGCAAATCCTTCATTGACCGGCCGATTTCTGAAAACTCACCGATCGATTTGGCCGCCTGAGCCATTTGCCGCCCCTGTTCATCCAGGCGGGTATTGGTCGTCTTAAGCCATTCCATCAAGGCCTTGTCATCAGAAGTTTTGCTTTTTCTTGCCAGGAGAAAAACAATAACGGCAAAGGATATAATGATAAGAGCAGTATTTAAATCCACGGCCTATGTTTTTTACCATATTTCTGCGCCGAATTCAAAGATTCGCTCTTCCGGTTAAAATAATCTCCCTTATTATCCTGACCGCTTCCCTGATTTTCCTGATAGTAAATGTTCCCCCGGGGGTCGGCAGCATCACCCTGGCGGCTCTTTTACTTTTCCCGTTGTTAGTCATAATCCTGAGTTTTTTTCGCACCACCAGGTTTTCTCTCCTGGCCGCCCTGACCGTTTCCTTTTTTCTTTTTTTGCGCGCCGTGGACCTTTTAAGCCCGGTCAACATCATTCTTTTTGTCATCTTTCTCCTCCTTCTTGGCTTATACCTGCGAAAAAAGTAACCTCTTGACAAAGCGTACGTAAAAACGTACGATGGGACTATGAGAAAGAAGAAGTTCTTATCATCAGCTATGACAGCAAGTGACGCCAGAACAAACTTTTATGATTTGGCTAAATTGGCAAGTGAACTTTCGCAACGTTTTATTGTTACACTCCATGGCAAACCCGCAGTTGTTATCATGTCTCTCGAAGAGCTGGAAGGGATGGAAGAGACTATTGATATTATGTCCGATCCTGAACTTGTTGAAAGTATACGTCAGGGCCAAAAAGACTACGAAGAAGGAAAATTTTATACCCTTGAAGAAATAGAAGCAGAGATGCAAAATAAGTTAAAGATAATTCATGCGCATAATTCTGGCACCAAAAGCACAAAAACAGCTGGACAAGCTGCCCCCAAGCGAAGCAGTCAAAGTCACCAAGCATCTCCATGTTTTGGAGTTTAATCCTTTCGCTGGGAAAAAATTATCTGGAGAATTCGATGGGACATATGCTCTAAAAATTTGGCCATATAGAGCAATCTACACAATTTATAAAAACAAGGGCCATATTCTGGTCGAAAACATCGAACACCGCCAGGGCGTTTACAAATAACCCCCCTCTCCCATAAAAGAACAATTTTTAGTATTATTGGGCCATGGACAAGTTTTTTATTACCACTGCCATTGATTACACTAACGACGTCATTCACATTGGCCATGCGTACCAAAAAATTTTGGCTGATGCCTTGGCAAGATATCACCGCCTAATTGGAGACCAGACTAGATTTCTCACCGGTACTGATGAACACGGCCAGAAAGTGCAAAAGAGCGCGCAAGCAAAAGGAATTTCTCCTAAAGAATATACTGATAAAATTTCCGCGGCAGATAAGGCCCAGTGGGATGCACTCAATATTTCTTATGACCGGTTTATCCGCACTACCGATGAAGATCACATTGAATTTTCCCAGGAATTCTACAAAAAATGCCAGGAAAATGGAGACATCTATTTGGGAAAATACGAAGGACTCTATTGTGAAGGTTGTGAAGCCTATTACGAAGAATCGGACCTAATCGACGGCAAATGCCCTTTCCACCCTAACCGGGAAATCCAAAAAATCTCAGAAGAAAACTATTTCTTCCGGTTGTCGAAGTATCAAAAGTGGTTGGAAAATTATATTGAAAAGCATCCGGAATTCATCTGGCCGGAAAAACATCGCAACGAAATTTTAAGTTTTATCCGTGGCGGTCTACGGGACTTCTCAGTTAGCAGGAATAAGAAAAATCTTTCCTGGGGAATCCCCGTCCCCGGTAACGATAATCACGTGATCTATGTCTGGTTTGACGCGCTTATTAACTACCTCACATATGGTGACCAAGAAGATTTTTGGCCGGCAGATATTCACGTTTTGGGAAAAGACAACCAGAGGTTTCATGCCATTTATTGGCCGGCAATGCTCAAAAGTGCAGGATATGCTCTACCAAAAACCATATTAGTTCATGACTTCATTAGCCTTAATGGCCAAAAAATAAGTAAAAGTTTGGGCAATGTCATTTTGCCATCAGAACTTGTGGAACAATTTAATTCTGACGCCGTCCGGTATTATTTTTTGCGCTTCGGACCCCTGACAGGAGATATAGATATCTCTCTGGACAAAATTTCTGAAGTCTATAATGCTGACCTGGCCAACGGATTGGGAAACCTGATCGCCCGTGTCAGCCGGCTGGGAGAAAAGGTAGGCTATATCCCTACCAGCGTTAATCATGAATTTTATCCCGAAGTAAAAGAACACTTAAATAATTTTCGCGTTGATCTGGCACTGGAATTCATTTGGACAAAAATAAAAGAATGTGACCAGTCTATTGACGCCGCCCAACCATGGAACAAACCAGGAGTATTTGTCAGGGCATTTCTAGATGATATGGTCCCGCGGTTTCAAAATCTGGCCTACAATCTGACGCCCTTCATCCCGGACGCGGCCAAGAAAATTGCCGACCAATATTCCAAACGCGTCTATTATCAGGACCCCCTCTTTCCCCGAATGATCTAAAATAGCTTATGGAACCCAAAAGAAACGTCCGTCAAAATCCTTTACAAGAACTACTAATAGTTGAAGAGCGTCGACGCATTTGCCGTTGACAAATGTAAGACATTGTAGTACAATATATGACGAGGGTAAGAATTCAAAAAATCATTTGGACAACAGGAATTAAAGAACATATTGCTGTACATAAAGTAACCCTTGAGGAAGCAGAATATGTTATATTTTCTGACGCTCTAATATTAGAGGGCCACTCATACAGAAAAATTTTAGTTAATAGGTTGGCGTCTCGAATAATTTCAGTAATTGTCGAGATTAAAGGTAATAAATTAAAAGTATTTACTGCCAGGGATGCTAGTCAAATTGAAAGGAAGAAATATTATGAATACGAAAAAATTAAAAACCGTACCTAAATTTAAATCCGCCCTAGAGGAGGCTGTATTTTGGGATACGGTTGACACGTCAGAATATTTTGATTTCTCTAAACCTTCAAAAACACGGTTTGAATTTGTTGGGAACGAAAAAGAGGAGACTCTTACGCTCCGACTGCAGAAAAAACTAAAATCCCGGCTCACAGAAATTGCAGATGGCCTAGGTATTTCAGTTTCTTCACTTGTCCGCATGTGGACCATTGAAAAGCTTTCTTCGGTATAATGTCTTCATGCTGATTGATACTCACGCCCACATTACCGGACCGGTCAGCGGTGTAGACAAAGTCATTTGTGTGGGGACGGATCTGGATGATTCGCAAAAAGCCATTGAACTGGCGCAAAAAAATGACAATATTTTCGCCACCGTCGGGATTCATCCCGTGGATGGCGTGGAAAGTACGATTGACTGGGACCGTTTTGAACTGCTTCTTAAACAACCCAAAGTTGTTGGTGTCGGAGAGTGCGGACTTGACTATCACCAGGGTTATGACCCCCGCCAAAAACCGATTTTTGTTAGTCAGATGGAAATTGCCCGGAAATTTGATTTACCCCTGTCAATTCACATCCGCGACGCGTGGGAAGAAATGAAGCATGTCGACATTTCCAAAAACCGCGGTGTCTTTCATTGCTACTCCGGGACTTTGGAGATTCCCAAAAATTTTTATGTCTCTTTTGCCGGAAACCTGACATTCCGCAATGCTAAAAACCTACAGGAATTAGCCAAACAGATCCCTTTGGGGAAGATTTTATTGGAAACTGATTCTCCATATTTGGCTCCTGAACCAATTCGCGGTTCGCAAAATACCCCCGCAAATGTTAAAATTGTGGCGCAGAAATTAGCAGATATTAAAGGGCTAAACCTTGAAGACATAGAAGTAGAAACTTCCAGGAATGCCACCAATCTTTTTAATTTATGAACGACAGGATTGTAAATTTCATCCACTATCACCCGGTCAAAACGCAACGCGGTCTGGAAATCCTGACAGGGATGGTTCCCTGGCTGATCATTGCCTGGGTCATTGGCGGAAGCTTTCTTATTCCCGAAGTGATCGCCTATTTTGTTATTGCCTTCAACATCTATTGGCTTTACCGTTCCGCCCAGTTGGCTCTTCACGCCACCCTTGGCTATCTCAACATCCGGGCCACCCAAAAAGTTAACTGGATGGAAAAACTCAAAAGCTTCGGCAACTATCAAAAGATCTATCATCTGATCATTATTCCCAGCGTTAAAGAACCGGTGGAACTTCTGGAAAGAAACCTTGACTCTTTGTTAGTGCAAAATTTTCCCGTTAAAAATCTCGCCGTTGTTTTGGCCATGGAAGACCGAGCCGGAGAAGTGGCCCACGATCACGCCAACCATCTCCTCAAAAAATATCAGGGAAAATTTGGCAGGCTGATGACTACTTTCCATCCCCTGATGCCGGGAGAAACCATCGGTAAACACAGCAACGAAGCCTACGCGGCCAAAGAAGCAAAAAAAATATTGGTGGATAAAGACCATATTGCGATTGAAAATATTCTGGTCACCACCAGCGATATTGATTGTGTTTTTCCGCCGCAATATTTTTCATTGCTGACATATAAATTCCTTGTTTCCAAACAACCCTTTAACGAATTTTTCCAGGCCCCGCTTTTTATGTATAACAACATTTCCCGGGTTCCCCTTTTGATCCGGGTGCCTTCAATCATCGGCAGTGTTTACTTCCTGTCAATTCTGCAAAAATACAGCAAACGCTTTTTAAATTTTTCCACCTATTCTTTATCTTTGAAATTATTAGACAGTGTGGGCTATTGGGATCTGGATGTCATTCCCGAGGATGCCCATCTCTATTACAAGTGCTTTTTTGCCTCCCGAGGCAAAACAGAGGTTATACCTTTGTTTTTGCCAATATCTATTGACGCCGCTGAAGCCGGCACCCGCTGGCAGACATATAAAAACAGCTATCAGCAAAACAAACGCTGGGCCTGGGGAGTCGTCGATATTCCCTACGTCATCAAAAACTTTTTCCTCCACCCGGAAATTTCTTTCTGGGACAAACTGGTGAAACTTTCATTGGCCTTTGAATGGCACTTTGTCTGGTCCACATCCTGGTTTCTGATCACATTGGGCGCGACCATCCCGACCGTTTTAAACCCGGCTTTTGCCCGGACAACTTTGGGCTATAACCTTTCGCGCACCAGCAGTTTGATTTTGACAATTTGTGTCATCGGGGCCATCGCCATCACTGTTTATGACAATCTCTTAAACCCCCAGAAGAAAAATAAGGTCCTGGCTTTTTTCCATCCTTTGACCTATCTGCAATGGCTGCTCCTGCCGGTAACCGGCCTGGTGTTCGGATCTTTGCCGGGGTTGGAATCGCAGACCCGTTTAATGCTTGGGAAATATCTTGGGTACCACGTAACTGAAAAGAAGGCCTAGCCCCACAAAAATAAAAGTAATAAAAGAAATAAAATCAAAAGTTTTTCTTAAAGGTGTTTCTGTAAACTTTGTGACCACCTCGTGGGATCCGGAGGAAACTGCGTAGTTTATTTTTCCGGTTGTATAGTTTATTTCCTGTTCAGTCCCGTCCACAAAAACTTTCCAGCCGGGATAATACATGGTGTTTTCCGTGACGGTTGCATCTTTACCGGCCAAAACCGTGTAGCCATGTTCATTGGTTTTCCACTGGATTATTTGGTACGAAACGTTTTCAATCTTGTTTGCCGGAATGGTGTCCGGCTTTGGTGTCAGCCACCGGGTCGCCTGTTCATGCGCCCAGGTGGTTGATCCGGCAATGGCCTCCCCCGGATAATCCGGCATATATTCCGTTGAGTTGCGCGACCACATATAACTGGCCGAGAGAATAGCTATTGTCACCAGTATCACCACCGCTTTTTTCGGGGCCTTCACCATGGCCGCGCCCACTGCCCCAAGAACTGCCATCGCCGGCAAAGTCAACATGGTAAACCGCCAGGGAAACTGGACAAAAGGCAAGAGCGGCACATAGTCCCAAAATATTTTAGAGACCGGCAGCATAAAGAAAACGGAAACCAGAATGGCCAGGAGAGAAAATAATATTAAGACACTGCGGCGCCAATATCTTAAAGTAAACGCAACCAACCCCAGTTGTACCAATCCCAGACCAAGCGGCGGTGCCCCAAAGCTCCACCTGGGGTCAACCAGTTGCGGCAGGTTGACAAAATAGTTCGGGTAGTCCTTGGCAATGGTTAAATCCAAAAAGGTCCACCTCTTTTCATAAAGCGCCGGTACCAGGAAAAATGCCGCCATTAAAACGCCCAGGACATAGGCAAGACTGCCTTTTATCAGCGGCAGCAAAGATCTGTTGGCAGCAGCTAATATCAGCAGATAGCCAAAGAAAAAAGCTGACAGCAGCAGGGCGGAAATGTTATGAGAAATTCCCATCAGCCCTATGACCAATGACATCCACAGGATGCTCTTTTTGCTTTTCCCGGACAAAGCTTCCGCCCCCCACAATAACAACGGCGGAAAAATAAAAGCCATGGCTTCGGCCACAGATCCGCGAACATAAATATTGCTTAACCGGTATGGGGCATACATATATAAAACCGCTCCCAGAACCGCATATTCCCATCTTATTTTCCGGCGCAGATACAAATACATTAAAACCCCGGAAAGAACAAACGACCCGGCGGTTTCAGCTTTCATCGCGTCTGTGGAGGAAAGACCCCCGGCCATTAAACCCGCCCCGATGTAATAAATTGAAGGGTAGTTAAAGTTAAAAAATGGATAGCCATAACCGTAGTAAAGTCTTTCGGACCAGCGCACCGGAATGTTGCCGTCCGTCAGAGCCCGGTAAAATTCCTCCATCCGGATAACATGGCCGATGCCGTCATGGGATGAATAATAGCCGGGACGAAAGAGGTCAAAGATTCCAAATAAAGAAAGAAGTAGTACAATTATTATGGTGAAACGTTTCATCTTTCCTATCATTTTACTCTTTGTTCTTCTTCTAAGAATACCATCTTTTTTCGAACCTTACTGGTATGGTGACGAAGGCATCTATCTGGCCATTGGCCAGGCGATGCAAAGAGGAGCCGTTTTGTACCGGGACATTTGGGACAACAAGCCACCACTCCTCTATCTAATATACGCCATTGTCCCAACACTAATCTGGGCAAAATTAACCGCAACTATCTGCGTTTTAGGAACCAGCTTTTTTATATATAAACTTACAAAACTAATTACCAAAGGAGATTGCCTCGCCTTGCTCGCAATGACGAGCACTGGTGTTTTATTATCCTTACCACTTCTGGAAGGAACAATAGCTAACGCCGAGCTCTACTTTACGCTACCAATAATTATTGCGGCGTACATTGTCATTGCGAGGAATGTAATGACGAAGCAATCTCTTTTGTTAGGCTTTCTTTTTACTGCAGCATTCCTGATCAAAATCCCTGCAGTTTTTGATTTTCTGGGAATGTTTTTGGCATACTTTATTATCACCCGCAAAATTCGTCCTTTTGTTTTAATCTTTCTAACTTTTGCCGTTTCTTTCTTCTTTATTCTCTCTTATTTCTTCTTTAATCACGCCCTTTCCGATTTCCTGACGGCGTCTTTTTCCCAAAACGCCTCATATGTGGCTGTTGGCAGTGGCCCTCTTTCCAAATTATCTAATCCACTTTTTATCAAAGCCCTATTTCTCCTATTATCCTTATTTTCCCTATCAATCTTATTTGTCAAAAAGAAAATTTCCAGGGAATTATTATTTTTAATTTTTTGGTTCGGCTTTTCCCTTTACGGGGCACTGTTGTCAAATCGCCCCTACCTTCACTATCTTCTCCAAATCGTTCCACCTGCAGTAGTCTTGTTTTTCTATCTAATCAGTCATTCTGGTAAGGTCGAAGGCCGCATCCAGAATCTCTCTCTTTTGGGTGTATTTATCTTTATATTACTGTTAGTAGTGCGAATGTTCACTGGCGCTTTCGCTCTGGATACGCGTAGTTACTACACCAACTTCTTCGACTATGTTTCTGAGCGAAAAACCTGGGATGATTATGCCAATTATTTTGACGGTCGAACAACTAATAATTACGCAATTGGCAACTATCTAGCCACTAGAACCTCACCACTAGAACCTATCTTCTTCTGGGGAGACAATGCTTTTATCTATGTGTTGTCAAACAGACCACCGGTAACAAAATTTATCCAGGCCCACCATCTGACCACTATCCCGGCAAAAAATTATGATTCAGTTATGGAGAGATTAAACAAATACCAGCCAAAATTTATCATTGTTTCCCGCCCCGCCCATTTTCCTTTCCCGGCCCTTGAAGCGTTTATCTCCAAAAATTACCGGCTGGTAAACGTTTTTACGGATATGTACGTTTACCAAAACACCCTCCCGGCCAACTCCCCGCCATTTGATCCACATTACTCCAATTAATTGTCATTGCGAGTGTTCGGCCGAAGTCACCCCGCTTAGCGGGGGATCCCGCTCAGGCGGGACAATCTTCCTGCGTCGTCATGCTGGAGCGAAGCGATAGCATCTATCTATGGCAAAAAATTTTGACCGGAGATAACTTTTTTACCAGTTTTGCTTTCAAGATCCAACCTGGCTTTTTTGGCAACACGGCCACCTTTTTTACCGGCAACTTTGTTTTGAGGCAAACCGGTGGCTTTTTCTGTTTCTGCAATTTGGCGCGTTGATAATTCTGCCAAAGCCGTAAAAACCAACTCCGCGTCGGACATGTGGTCCCGCAAATTTTCGGTTTTTAGGCCTTTTAAGTTTTTATGGCCTTTGACGGAATAACCACTCCATTCCTGATGAATAATATTGGTTAAAATGGCATATTCTTCCTGTTCTTTAATTTCGTGCGATTTCCAGTAATCCGTTAGTTTATTGCGGATTTCCTGGCCCATCATCCGTTGCTGAATCCATTGTTGGCTCCGCCCCATTTTCTGCCAGTATTCCCGTGATCGATTTAAGGCTTTTTCAGGATCAGATAACTCCTGAACACGTTCGTAACCCACTTTTGCCAGCCACCGTTTAAATGGCTCGGCCTTCGGAGACGGAATTGATTGGATAATCCTAAAAAGTCCCTCAACATCTGCACAATCAGTCTCATACTTTTTCCCGTCAGTAGACTCCAATTTCAGTTGTCTACAAAATGTAGACAACTCAACTCTATCCTGGTTTTTAACCCGAGTTTTCATCGCATTCCAATAAACACGGGGTTTGTTGCTGTCTGTAAGGACAAAAACAACGTCAATTACGGAGAAATACCATTTTTCTTCTTTTTTGTCATAAATCCGACGAATTTTTTGTTTCTCAAAAGCCACTAAATTGCTTTCCATGTTTTTATTTTACTGCAAATATGAACTAAATTTCATCTCCAACAGATGTTCCGGAATATCCGCAATAAACCGGCTGATCATGTTTTCTGTCCTGGCGCCAAAAAAGAGGCGGCGACGGGCATAAGTTAAATAAAGCTTCGTTTTGGCCCGGGTAATGCCAACATAACAAAGCCTTCTCTCTTCTTCCATTTCCAACCTATCCATTAAGGCCCGGCTGTGGGGAAACAACCCTTCTTCCATTCCCACCATAAACACCACCGGAAACTCCAAGCCTTTCGCGGCGTGCAATGTCATTAAAGTCACGGCATTCTTATCATTGCGGCGGTTGCTTTCTTTTTCAACCAAGGCCACATTTTCCATGAAATCCGAAAGTACCGGAAATTCCTGGGCCACAGACCGAAGTTCTTTGATATTTTCCAACCTGGCCAAATCCTCTTCGTTTTCCGGGTCGAACAGTTCCAGATAGCCGGTGATTTGTAGTATCTCATCGAGTAGTTGTAGAGATTCTGGAGTCGCCTCCGGCTCCCCAGAATGACGAGAGGAGTACTCTTCAAACTTTTGCAGCCTTCCCTTACCTAGTTTCTCAATTCTTTTATAAGAAACCGAATCTTTGGGATTATGAATTAGCCGCAAATAAGAAAGAACGTCTTTTATTTCTTTGCGTTCGTAAAATCTTGTCCCCCCGACCAAGGTGTAAGGAATACCCTCGTGCAAAAAAGCTTCTTCCAGAACGCGGGACTGGGCATTGGTCCGGTATAACACCGCGTAATCTGAATAATTCATTGGGTTACTGTGTGACTGGGTTACTTGTTTTATTATAAACATTGCTTCATCTTGTTCGTTACGCGCTTCATAAAGTTGAATCTTTTCTCCCCCGGCGCTTTCGGTCCATAATTCTAAAATCGGGTGGGATTTATTTTTGGTAATAATATTAAACGCCGCGTCCAGAATTTTTTGGGTCGAGCGGTAGTTTTGTTCCAGATTAAAAGTTTTCACCTCGGGAAATTCCGTTTTAAACTTTAAGAGATTTCGGTAGTCTGCTCCCCGCCAGGAATAAATGCTCTGGGAAAAATCCCCGACCACACAAATATTTTGATATCTTTTCGCCAGCAGCCGGGTCAGTTCAAATTGGGCATTATTAGTGTCCTGATATTCATCGACCAGAATATATTTCCACCGGTTCTGGTATTTTTCCAAAGTACCTGTAGAGGTTCGAAACAACCGGACTGTTTCCATAATTAAATCGTCAAAATCCAAAGCGTCATTTTCCCTGAGGGCTTTTTGATAGGACACATAGATCCGGGCGACGGTTTCCTGCCAAAAACCTCTGGCGTATTGAGGGTAGTCAGCAGCAGAAATCAGTTGGTTTTTCGCTCCGCTGATTGTGGCCAAAACAGCATTAGGATTAAAATCCTTTGTCGAAATATCCGTCTTTTTCATAATGTCTTTAATCAAATCTGAAGAATCGTTATCGTCATAGATAACGTATCTTGGAGAAATGCCAATCTCTTTTCCGTCAACACGAAGAATTTTTGCGCAGATACTGTGAAATGTTCCGGCTAATGGCGAATGGCCAGTGACCAGTGACAATAAACGCTGCTTCATCTCGTTAGCCGCTTTGTTAGTGAAAGTTACGAGCAATATTTCTTCCGGGGCCACATTTTTTTCCGCCATCAGGTAGGCTACCCGGTATGTTAAAACCCGGGTTTTTCCACTGCCCGCCCCGGCCAAAATCAACACCGGCCCGGTGGTTTCTTTAACCGCCTCTTTTTGCTTTTCATTTAAACCTTTCAGAAGTTCCTCCATCGCGATAGAATAATATCATGGATCCTAAGTTCCTGATTATTGCCAACTGGAAGGCTAATGAACCGCCGGTTTATAATTTTATCCCGCCGGAAAACATCGAAGTTGCCATTGCCGCCCCGTATCCGCTTATAGAAAATATTCCCGCCGGTTTTACCCGGGCTGCCCAAGACGTATCGCAATTTGACACCGGTGCCGAAACGGGCGAAGTTCCGGCAAAAATCCTGGCCGAGCTAGGAGTTAAGTATTGTCTTGTGGGCCACTCGGAAAGAAGAAAATTATTCGGAGAAACAAATGAAATTGTTCAAAAGAAAATTGACCAGTTGAAAAAAGCCGGCGTTACGCCAATTGTTTGCGCCAGAAATTTCAATGAAGTTTTACCCGCTGAAATTGTTATGTATGAACCTGAAGAAGCGATCAGTACTGATGGCGAGTATCATCCGGCCACAAATATTAATGAAGTTTTAGCCGACTGGCGGCAGAAGATGCCGGCAACCAAATTCTTATACGGCGGTAGCGTTAACCCGGAGTTTATTCCGACCGGTGTTGGCGGACTAGTCGTCGGCCATGCGTCTTTAGACCCGGCTGCCTTTTCTGCTATCATTAACGCATGCGCCGCCTGAAAAGAAGAATCCTGTCCCACCCCCGTCTGGTCCGCCTTGGAATTATTTTAGTTATTTTAATTTCTTTTTTCTCTCTTCTTTATTATTTTTTTTCTCCCGTCCCCGATTCTTCTTTAGTCAAAACTGATGGCCCGGTAAATATTCTTCTTTTAGGAGTGGGCGATACCGGCCACGACGGCCCAAATTTAACCGACACCATGATTGTGATCACGGCTTCTCCGGGGGGCGCTCTTACGATGATTTCTATTCCAAGAGATATCTATCTCGACTCTTTGCAAAATAAAATTAACGCCGCCTACGCGGCCGGCGGGTTGAACCTTGCTAAAGATGCCGCTGCCCAAGTTACCGGTTTGCCTATCAATTACGCCGTTAAAGTTGATTTTTCCGCCTTTGAAAAAGTGATCGACCTTTTGGGGGGAATCGATATTAACGTTCCGGCCGCTTTTGACGATCCGGAGTATCCCCTTGACGGAAAAGAAAATGACCCCTGTGACGGGGACCCGCAGTTTCAGTGCCGCTATGAAACTCTTCATTTTGACGCCGGCTTGCAGCACATGGACGGCAAAACCGCGCTGAAATTTGTCCGCAGCCGGCACGCTCCGGGCGATGAAGGATCAGACTTTGCCCGGGTCCGCCGCCAGCAGCTGGTGATCAGGGCCGTCCGGGACAAAGCTTTGACCCTGCCCTCTCTTTTAAATTTGAAACAGGATTTGGCCATTTATAATGAACTGAAGTCGCATATCGACACGGATTTTGATTTTTCCCGGCCGGAAGAACTTTTGAATTTGGCTTTGAAATACCGTCACGCCCAGTTTCGCAGCCTGACTCTGGATGAAAATATGCTGGTTAATCCGCCGGAGGATTGGCGCGGTTGGATCCTTGTGCCAAAAAGCGGTTCCTGGGATGAAATCCGCCAATTGATCGCTACAGAATCAGGCCAAACCCGATAATAATTGCCGCCAGGCCTGCCCCCAGAATCAAAAGCGTGTTTTCCAAAGCTCCCGTTGACGGCGTGGCCGGAACAATTGCCGGCGGAGGTGGTGTAACCGCGGCCGGAGTAGCCGGTTCTTCAACACGGGAAATGGTTGCGGAAGGCGTCCCCGAAGTAACCGGCAAAATCGACGTGTCCGCGGAAACAAAGAAAGTTCTCGTAAGCTTTTGCGTTGTTCCGTCAGGGTTAGCGATAGTAATCGTGGCCGTATGCTGCCCGGGAGTTAAACTGGACGGCGGTGTCCAGGACCAGTCGCCATTGGGATCGGCCAAAACCGTCCCGGAATACACAACCGGAGAATGAATTTCGATCTGAACCATTTGGCTGGGCCCGGCTTTGCCGGAAACTGTTGGTAGCGGGCTCGAAACGGTTTCTCTGTCTTTTAAATTAATCTCCAGGTCTCCGCCCACCGCGGGCGTCGGCGTGCTTCCGGACGGAAGTTTAAAACCGGAAGTTTTTTGAAGGCAATCCAGACTCTCCCCGATCTTTGCCACGGGCAAAGGTTTATCCTGGCCGCTGCGGCAAGTAATGGTTGTGACTTGCCCGGCCGCAGAATATATCCGCACGGTTTCTTCCTGCCCCGCTTCAAGCTTGGCGGGCAAAACATAGTTGCCGTCAGAGGTGGAAATTGCGGCCACTTTTTCTTCCGGGGAGCTTTTCGTTTCCAGGACAACAATCGCCTGGCTCAAACCGACCCCCGCGTTGTCCTGAATTTTTCCGAAAGCCGGATCGACTGTCTGTTGCCCGGAGGAAACCTTAGTGGTCACCCCGACCGGAGCCATTGTGTCCCCGGCAATCTGAAAATAATATTTTGTTCCCGGCTTAAGATTAGCCACGCGGATAAAATGACTGGCCGACTGCCCGTCGTCCGAGGCAGATCCCTCACTGACGCTTGTGCTTCGGCCATATTTAACAACCCCAACTTCTTTCTGGGCTCCGATCCAATAGACCGTAAACCCGCTGTCAGAAACATTGCCGAAACCGGCCGGCAAAATCATCACCCGGTCCGAACTCGCCCTGGAAAACAAGCTGGTCACATTTTTGGCCAGGGAAGTTGTCAGCGCGGTTGCTCCGATTAAAACAACCACCAGAATCAGGCCGATGATGGTGGGAATTCTTTTCATTGGGCGCGGCCCTCCAAAATTGTAAATAGCTCCTGATCAATTTTTGGATTTATGGGAGTCATAATTTTTTCCACTTCCGCGGGAATTGTCGACTGGCGCGTTCTGGTTACGGCGGAAGTTATGGCCCAAACGAGAGCCACTAAAAAAGTTAAAACGGAAATAATCACCAGATTTTTGTTTTTATTCATATCTATTGACTGCCGGCATAATAGCCCTTTGCGGAAACATTAACGGCGGCCATTCCAGCTTCTGCAGCGGACCAGGAAAAAGACAGACTTTGAATCCGCGCGTAGCGCAACCGGGCTTCAGTCTTGCCGAGAAATTCCCGGACTTTGGATTCGGGGGCCGTCAAAGCGAAAGAAAAATCCACGGCCGGCAAGCCCGGGCTAATGGTCGGTGAGGGCACCGGATAAAGCGGAATGGTCTTAAACTGCAAACCCGCCACCATCACGCCGGAAGCCGTGGCACTTGCGTGCAAGTCCCTGATCAGATCCTGCGGTTGGGGTTCAAGCGGCAGGGCCCGGTCCAAAAAAATCAGCTTTGGCTCAATTTCGCTATAGACGGCCCGCGCTGCCACCAGAGCGCCAACTTTGGCCGTCAATGCCGCCAGTGTGTTTTGCTGGTCCGAGATCTTTTTACGAAGGCCCAAAATAATGTTAATCGTGGGAGACAGCGCGAAAAGAATGAGAAACGTGATCAAAATTAAAGACGCGACAAGACCAAAATAACTTCGCACTATCGGATCAGCCAGAATCGGCTGAATATAGGCAAAATAGCGGCGGTATTTCTGGTAATTACCTGTTGCCATAAATTGCTTTAAAGGAAAAATCAACAATTTTGTCGGCGTTGCTTTTGGCAATTCTTTCGACGGAAATGTTGGAAAAATTTTTATCCCCGCGAAAGCCGTCTACCATGGTTTCCAGAACCTCTTCGGTGCAGCTTCCTGAAAACGCCACTCCTTTGGCATCAACTGAAAGTTGCAGCAGACTTACGCCGGCAGGAATCAGCGTTTCTGTCCGTTCATAGATTCCCAGAATTGATGTCGTTTTTTCCAGATTATCCGCCTTTGCTACCCGGTCAGAAACGAGACGAAAAGTTTTTTCAAAATCTGCCATGGCCAACACGACATCTTTTTGCTGGACGATCTTGTCATTAAGCTCGGCCACTTTAGTGTCAAAATAAAAACGGGACAGGAAAACCAGAATGACCACCAGTTCCGTCAAAACCACAATCCTTCTCCCCCAGGACAGCGCCCACTTGAGGAATTTTCCGGAAGAGGTGGTTTCCAGCTCATTTCCGGACAAAAGATTTAATTCCGGTGTAGGAAATTTTGCCTCCGGCATATGGATTCAGAATAGCACGTAGTCAGTTAGGAGTAAACTTGCTTGTGGCCACCAATTCTAAGAAACTGAGCACAATTTTTGCCAAGCCAACGGTATACC
>CAYJLJ010000002.1:0-11747 GCA_964371135.1 uncultured Gammaproteobacteria bacterium
GTCATTTGTTTTTTATTCCCGAAACTGATCTTTAGTGATTTTAATTACAAACGGTTTCTCCGGCAAGTTACCATTTTTGAAGTTTTCCAGGAACCAATCTCTAAATTCTAGGGTATAAAGGGTCTTTTGTGAAAGGCCTTCTATTGGAAGCCACATCGGTTCGTAGATTTGTTGAACGTCTGATTCCATGGTTTTTTTCTCGTTGAAATCACCAAGTTTTGGTTCCCCGCCTAGATATTTGCACAAGTAAACTAATTTTTGACCGTCATTTTCAACTAACAACGAAAAAACCGGTCTTTCGACTTTGATATCAAGGCTTGTTTCTTCAAAAACTTCTCTTTTAACCCCGGCTTCTTCTGTCTCGTTTTCTTCCCAACCACCGCCGGGCAAAACATAATATTCTTGTCCATGGTTTATCCGGTGAATGACCAGAATTTTATTGTCATTAATGACAAGCGCTTCTAACCGAACTCCATTTGGATACTCTGCAATAGTTTTTTTCATATTGTCGATAAAAAACGATTGGGATTAGTGACCGCGATAGAAATTGCTATTTGGGGGGCTATCTTGAAAAGTTCGGCTAAAACAGATACTTCTCCGCCATATCCATGATTTGCTCTCACACGACCACTAACTTCTACATTGATGGTCCATGGTTCGTCTGTCCCCCACAACATGTTATTCTTTAGTTGTTTACTGTACTTTGCTAAAGACAAAGCAGGCTGCTCTGGGTCAATTTGATTCGGAAAACTAACGCTACCATGTTTATCTCTCGCGGAGTTACAGAGTTGCACAAAAGGAACACAGTCAACGAATACATTCTCTGTTCTCCTAATACCAGCCAGTACTTCTTCATCCAGTCCAGCTAAATGAGCGGCGCAAATTCGAAGCCGAGGGTACTTTTTCCCAAGACTCAAAACGTTTTCCGGTCGCGATAGGATATCTGTCCCGGTGTGGACCATAATTGGTAAATCTTTCTCTAAGGCAAAGTCTGTGAAGCTGCTTGTTTCTAGTTCTTGAGCGGTACATCCTGAAGCTAGAGTATGCAATTTTAAACCATGAATTAGTTTCCCATCGCACATGTTTCTTAATAAATCGACTTGCTCATTCACTTTTGTTGTTGGATCTACGCAAGCAAAGGCAATTAGGTTTTGTCCGGTCACCTTGCAATCTCTTGCTGTAACTTGATTTTCTACTTGGTAGGGAAAGTCTTGAAAACCAGAAGGTACTCTCATTCCTTCTTCAACAAGAAGGCGAGCGTTGTAATAGCTCGATCCAGGGAAAGGAAAGGTTATTACTCTTCCAACGCCATATTGCTGGGTTTTTGAGGCAAGATCCTGAACAGATTGGGTGTGAGGAATGTTTCCTGCAAAAAAGTTATAGGTGTCTGTTCCTCCAGAATGGGTGTGGCAATCAACCACGCCAACTAAGCCTAACTCAGAAAGTGTAGTCATAGCTATTTAGACTCTCCCAACGGACAAGTACCAGCGCGATTAACTACTTGATCTCTATATGGAAACGCCGAGACAACTAATGGTGGCTTACAGAGCAAAACGTGTCTATTTCCTTTTGACTCAGTTTTAACTACCCTGCCAGTACCAGGTTCCTTCAAAAGCTCTATAACTTCTGCATTTGCTTCCTTGCAATGTCTACATAATCCACATGTTACTGCCATAAGCTGATTATATGCTAAATAGAGCGTAGACACAAGCTTCCCGTTGACCGAATCGAATATATTGCCTAAAATACACATATGGCACAGTCAATTTTCTTTTCAAAGCTAATCGGTCGTGAAGGATTGGATTTTGAAGTGGTTGAGAGAAAAGGATTAGGGCACCCTGACACTTTAGCGGATGCTTTGGCCGAATATCTTTCGGTTAACTATTCAAAATATACGCTAAGCAAATTTGGAGCAATTTTACATCACAATTTCGATAAGGTCGGTTTACTCGGGGGAGCGTCTTTTGTACGTTTTGGAGAAGGAAAAATAATTAAGCCAATAAGAATTCTTCTAAATGGCAGGGCTTCTGGTCGGTTCGCCGACGTAATTATACCAGTTAAAGATTTGCTCATATCGTGGTCAAAAGATTTCATGATGTCTAATTTTCCAAGGATTGACCCCGATACTGATTTAGAATTTCATTATAACTTGAGTAATCAAAGTAGCCCTGGCAAAACTGATGAAAAAAATTCAGAAAAAGGTACTAGGAAATATTGGTTTGAGCCGCGAAGTTTAAATGATCTTTCAGAACTTAAACATTTGGTTTCCAACGATACTTCTATGGGTGTTGGTTATGCTCCTTATAGTAAGCTCGAACAGTTGGTGTTGGATATAGAAGGAAAACTAAATGGAGAAAAATTTAGGAAATTAAATCCCTGGGTAGGTTCTGACATTAAAATTATGGCCTTTCGTCATAAAGATGTCTTTGATATTACTATTTGCGTTCCTCAGATAGCCTCACATGTTAAGGATGTCCAACAATATAGAAATAATTTGGATTATGTTCGGAAAACTATAGAGGATATCGCCAAAGAGGCTGAGATTCAGTCTTTCAATCTTAGTATTAATACTAGAGATAATTTTGAAAATTCAGAACTGTATCTTACTACGGCTATCGGGTCATCAATCGAAAGTGGTGATGAGGGTTTTGTTGGGCGAGGAAACAGAGTTAATGGTCTAATATCACCAATGAGATTGATGAGTATGGAAGGGGCCTGTGGGAAAAATCCTGTTTATCACATAGGAAAATTATATTATGTTGCGGCAAACAAAATAAGCAAAAAGATATATGAGAAATACGGAATTGCTAATGAAGTTGCATTAATAAGTCAAAGTGGTCGAGATTTACTCAACCCCTGGATAACTTATATTGCCCTATCTGCGAATTTTTCTAATATTAAATCCGTACGAATGACGGTCGAAGAGGAGATAAGGTCTATTCCCAAAATTACAGGTCTATTGTTAGAACAAAAACTTAGATTGTATTGATCTGCAATGAAAAAGGAAACGGGGTTCGCTCCTGAAATTACGCTCCAAGAACGAAGCTGTCAGGAAACGCTCGGTCTTGAATCTGCAATTAGTCACGTCTTTGCAATGGAAGGGTACGAACATGTACCTGCTATGCCTGTAAACCAAGCCTGTGGTCAAACATATTTTGTCGTTGCTGCCGTCCAAATTCTGGAGCGAGCGTTGCAAAATGAACTTCCGTTACCATCAGGGCCATTTTATGTTGCCCAACCTTCAATCAGAGAGACTGCCAGTTCTTTAATCGAACAGGGTGGATTCTCCAATTCGTTCGTAAACATCGCTACTGTTCAGGCTAACGCCCGTTATGAGGATCACCAGCGTCACTTAGAAAAATGGCTACAAGTTTTGGATCAAGTTGGTATTCATAGAAATAAGGTTACTTTAACAGAAAGAGACAAATCGGATAATTGGGGTAAGGGTGAAATGTTAGGATTAGTTACGGATATAGACTATATGGGGTTACAACTCGGTGATGCCGTATTTTGGCAAGAATTTCCGCAAGACAGTAGGCCGACTGTGAATATAAGTGATTGTGGTTTTGGATTAGAAAGAATCGTTTGGGCATTGAACGGTGGCTCATATTTTGATGCTATCAATGCAGGAGAACAAAATTCTCTTCGGGCCGATGCTTTACGTACTGCCGCACTGATGTTTATTTCCGGCGTTAGTCCCTACGGAGATAGTGTAAGGCAGCGTTCAGACCGCTTTAAGCAGCTAATTAATATCGTAAGAAAAGAAACTGGCCAGGTGTCGATAGATTCATTAATTGCAAATTATTTTGATTTTTGGGCTGCTTTTATCAAACCAGATGCCCCTGGGAGCCTAGAAAATGTTAAAAGTTATACAATTCACAAGATGAAGGGTCTAGTAGAAAAGGAGCGTTGGTGATATAAAAAGACCATGTCTTATTTACTAAAACTAAACCTATTTCTTAGTGGTGGCGGAGGGAAAGACGACTCGACTTTGCTGGATAAGGAATTTGAAAAAAATATTCCGCAAGGTAAGGAAATTATATATATCCCACTGGCCTCTGAAAATTTTACACCCAACGAATACTCAAGCTGGATTGCTTCTATTTTCCCTAATCGAAAGATAAGTTTGTGGCACGAGTTTATTCCGGCGAATTTTTCCCAACTAACCACAGCTGGGGCTGTTTATATCGGTGGTGGGAACACTTTTAAACTACTCGACCTGTTTCGAAAAAAAGGTTTTGACGAGGCTTTAAGTAATTATGCTAACAATGGAGGCATTATTTATGGAGGAAGTGCTGGAGCAATCATTTTGGGTAAAGATTTATCTACTTGCCATGGAGATGTAAATAAAATAGGAATTACTGATATTAAAGCCCTTAATCTCCTAAATAATGACAAAATATGGTGTCATTATAAAGAAAGTGATGATTCTGAAATTTTAAAACTAAGTAGTCCAAACCCGGGGGGAAGAATTATCGCTATTTCCGAGAGAACTGGTGTACATTTTACTGAAGGAAGCTACAAAGTTGTTGGGTTTGATCCAGTGTATATTTTCCAGAACGAAAGTAAATCCACTACCACTCCGGAAAACAAATTTCAATGAAGGATAATTTTCTTAACCGACAGGGACAACAGTATACAGTAATTGCAAATTACGATGGTATTCCAGGTTTTATTTCAGAAAATGAGGCAGTGGCGCTTTATGATACAGCTAAACAGCTAACAAACAATAGCCCCACAGTTGTAGAAATTGGGTCCTTGGTGGGAAAATCATCATTTGTTATTGCTAAAGGACTTGAAAGAAAAACAACTCCTAAATTGTACTGTATTGATCCTTTTGTGGGTGTCGACCCAAACGATAAAACTGATTTTACCGTTCGGGAAAAAATTTCTCAAATACAAAATGAGCTAGGTGTTGGAAAATATAAAAACACCTTTATTGCTAATATGACTAAGTTTGGGGTTATAGATAAAATTCAACTTATGGAAGGCTATAGTCATCAATTTACAGGAACGTTTGATAAACCAATCGATTTTTTATTTATTGACGGGAGCCATGAACCCGGAGATATCTTAAGAGACTATCTTGACTGGTCACCAAAAATTAAACCAGAAGGATATATTGCAATACATGACGTTTATTTTGTTGGCGGTGAACATGAAGGCCCAAACAATATTGTTCAACAGTATCTTGTTAATTCCCCAGGCAAGAATAATCAGCAATGGGCACAGCAAAAACTTACTGACTGTCTTTTCATAGCTAAAAAAATCGGCCAAAAATAAAATTTTGAGCGTAATTAGTAAACAGTAGACTTCTTTTCCACAACTTTTCCGTCCTTGCCATACTTGCAATAAGTTAAAACATAAGCGTTTGGATTTTTTGTTATTGCTTTCAAGAAATCAACTAGATCCGGCAATATATTTAGATTTTTTATTTCTTCTGGATCAATCCAGTAAAAATCGCCGTCTTCACTTGAGGGGATTTGTTCTTGGCGGTCTAAATCGCAGATAAAGATAGGCATTATCCATTCAGCATCATCATTTGGATCAGGAGCTTGGACAATTCCGGCCGGACGGAATTTTTCAGGGGAAATCGCCAAACCGGTTTCTTCTTTAACTTCTCTGACAATGGCTTCTAAAAAAGACTCCCCCGGTTCAACTTTTCCTCCAACTCCTGAATAAATTCTTGGGTCGATTTCTTTTGAGTCAGCTCTTCTTAGTAAAAGAAATTTGCCGTCACATCTTAGAATTGCAATTACGGCAAGAATTGTTTTGTAATCCTTATATTTTTCCAGTTCTGACATTCTTATTTAATCCTCCCAATATACTGTCCCTCTTTTGGAAAATCTATTTTGAAGTCTTCTCGAAATTTTTTAGTTAGTTCCTTGGGATAAAGATTTCCAGAGTGTGTTCGTTATCTTCCGGTTCAATAAAATCACGGATATAGAGGATTTTTTGAAAATTAAATTCGGTATCATCACCACATTCTTCTTTAATTTCTCTTATGCACGCTTCGCCCATGGTTTCACCGTAATCCATGCGGCCACCAAGATAATAGTAAAAGTCTTTTTCGCTGTTGTAGGTAACAAGGACTTTGCCGTTTTTAACGACAACCAGCCTTACTCGAACATTTATTTTATTATCCATATCCTTATTATCACACAACTTCAGAAAGATCAGTTCCCTACTTGCAGCATGCAGAAGGTATTTTAACAGAAATTATGCCGGGGCGAAGCGGGTTTCCAATTGTAAACCAAGCTTATCAATTCTTTTATCAGTCTTATCAAAACGTTCATTCATTTCGCCTTTAAGCTTTTTAATATCCTCACGAATTTGGGCTTGACCGTCAATCAGGGCTTGTAACATTTTTGTGTCAGACATACCAATAATTTTATTCCAAAATTTGCAAAATACAACGGTAATTTCTATATCAAGGCGTCACCTCAAAAAGTTTTTGTCACTAGCGGCACCGCCTTTCTCAATCATCTCTTCTACTTTCCTTTTTGCTTCCTCTAAAAGTTCCTTTGATTTTTTTCTGGCCTCGTGTGATTGCCGAACCAAATCTGCAATTTTCTTTTGCATTTCTAATGGTAAAACTGGAATAATAATATTTTTAAGTGCATCCTGTGGAACAGCGGCTAAAATCGTCCCAGCACATTGTTTTTCTAACTGCATCTTCAATACGATACTCTTTGATAGAACCAATAAAACTTCAGGTAATATTTCCTTACTTCTTAGTTGGAAAAATCCAGTTGATGCCAAATAATCTTCTTGCTCCATATTAACAAGTGCTACACTTCCCAATGAGCCTTCGACACTAGAAACAATAACATCATCGGTTCTTAATATTCGTTTTGCACGACTCGGAGCCTCTTTCCCTAAAACTTCCGAAAATCCATCGATGATTCCATTAGAAGAGTTTATATTTGATAATTCTACATATCTAAATGTTTGATATGGCTCTGTCTGCGGATTGAATTTTGCAGCCACACTATTAACCACTTCTAATAATGGTCTAGATTTTTTACCTTTAAGTTTTGTGATCAGATGTTCGTATTTCGGTTGGAAATAATCCGCGTCCATGCGACCAGCTTTTTCAATCTCAGAAAAATTTTCAATCCAGCTTAGATCATCATTTTCTTGAAAATCTTTTAACCCCAATTCTTCCAAAAGTAAATTTTCCGCTTCCTGGGAGTACTGCAAGGATAAGAATTTTTGCGTTCTTGATTCTTCGACAAACTTTTTAATTGATTCCTGAAATTTTTCTGAGGGAAGGGGAACAATAACTTGTTCAACCTCGCGACAATTTAAGTTAACTTGCTCCGTTTGCCTGCTCTGTTGCCATAATTGCATTCGGCCAAATTTGCCCCTAAGGAAAGCTTCCAAAAAGGCAGGTTCAATCAATTTTGATGGTCTGATTAGAGCTATGTTTTGATTGATGTTCATTTTGGGGTCTGAATCGAACACGAGAGACGACCTACCAACTATCTCGTGTGTTGCTCCTATGATGGTCACTAAAATATCTCCCTTTTGGGGTTCAGAGTTTTCACGACTTTGTTTAAGAGGTAAACAGTCCGCCGAATCAAAAACAATTTCGCCATCACGCAGAGTATCTGTTTTGACAAACTTGATATCTGTTCCGTCTCCCTTGCAATCCCTTAATTTTGGGGTAGAACCAGTTACGACTGGCCTAGAAATTATTTCAGTTAATGGTATAGAACTAAGTTCTCTAAACAGAACTTGTTTAATTTGTAAGTATTCCGGCTTGTAATATTCCGCATCGAGTCGGTTTACCCCTTCGAGTTGAGATTTTTGAATGATGGAGTAAGAACTCATTGTCAATATTGTAATTATTTAAATAGGGTAGTTATTCCGAAAACCACAAAGAACAAAATACCAATTGTCATAAAAACTTGTGATAATACACCCAGAAACCTGTTCGCTTTCCACAAAATCTTACTCCATAAAACGGAATCGTTGTAAATATTTTTAACACTAT
The DNA here is from genome assembly GCA_964371135.1 of uncultured Gammaproteobacteria bacterium. Lineage (GTDB taxonomy): Bacteria > Patescibacteriota > Microgenomatia > JAMCZE01 > JAMCZE01 > JAMCRP01. The sequence continues at coordinate 8,000 of CAYJLJ010000002.1, forward strand.
TTCTTTTGCCAACAAATTCTCGATATTCTTCTGTATTTTGGTTACTCAGAGTATTAACTATTATTTGTAATTTTTCTTCATGAAGTTTTTGCCAATCGGCAAGATGTGTTTTATGAATATATTCCGGGTGCACCTTGTTTCTATATAAAGCACTAATGAAAGAAAGGACAAAACTAATCCAGGATAACGATAGAAATGAAAAATTCGTTAAATTAAAAAGAGTAAAAGTGAATATCTGTCGATTCTCTAATCGTTGATTTGTTAACAATGGAACAGATAAAGAAATTGCCCCAGCTGTTATCCATTGAATTCTTGTATAAAAATCTTTGTACTCATCAATTACCCATTTATTTAGCATCTCTAATTTAGAAGAATAGGCGACGATTTCTTTATCTTTATTCTGGACGTCAAAGTAGCCGGGCTGGCCGTAGTTTATCTGCATATGTTTTAATAATGAATATTTTGCTTGTTGACGAACTCAATGAATTTATCAGCTACTTCATCCAGATCATGGTCCAACATTTTACGACCATTAGAATCGTGCGCAAAACTTCTATCGGAATTCTTTTTATAAACATAATCGCCGGAATTATCTTTGCCGCTTTTTTTAGAAACAGCCATAAATATTGGGTAATCTTTTAGCGGTTCTCCTGCCTCTCCACCCCACTTTTGCAAAAACACCACACTAGTTTTTGTTCCAGTATGTGGTTTGAAGGTATTACCATGAAGACCAACGACCGCTAAAATTCTAGCCTGATCAAAAAGCCAAGTACGGATGTATTCCATATTAGTATTATTTAATACCCCTTGAGGAAGAACTATTGCCATCCGGCCTCCAGGGCGTATGAATTCAAGACAACGTTCAATAAAAAGAATGTGCCTCTCAATACAGTTGACTAACTTTCCTTTTTTCTTCGCTAATTCATATTGAACGAGAACATTTCTTTCTTTAATTTCCCCCGCAAAAGGAGGATTAGTTATAAGAACATCAAAATTAAAAAACTTGTATGATTTTTCGTTTTCCTCTCGGGCAGTATAACCATCCAATTTGGCCAACCTCGCTTTTAGTTCAGACCTCGCTCTGAGTTTGTCTTCTTCTTCCCCTTGCCATTCTCTAGGATCCAACGAATTCAATTTAAAAAGGTGTGACCTCCCATCTCCAGAAATAAGCATAAGCGCCCGAGAAACTTTGGCCGTTTCATCAGCAAAATCAATACCATAAAGATATTCTTTAGAGTATTCTCGTTTTGTTTCATTGTCTTTTAGATAATTTTCGTTAACCCAATTCATTGTCGAAATCAAAAAACCACCAGAACCTGCCGCGGGGTCAAGTACATACTCATTTGGCTTTGGGTTTAGCATTTTAACCGCCATGTTAATTACATGGCGTGGAGTAAAATACTGCCCTTTTTTACTCTTTGCTACTTCAGGTATTAAATATTCAAAGGCTTCGTCTATAATTCGGAGATCAGAACCAAAAAGGCGCGTATTTTCAATTTCGGAAACAACAACTGATAGATGCTCCGGGGAAAGGCGAATATTTTCTTGCTCGTAAAAAGTCCCTGGCCATTTTAAAATCGCCCCCTTAAAAAGTTGATTAATTTCTGAGTAAGTTTTTCTTGGGTCACGGTATTTCCTAAAAAATACTTCGTTATCTGGTCGCCTTTTAGCCTCTATTTCATCATAAAGCTTGGCATAGATTAGTTTAAAAACTTCATTGAAGACATCTACACCTGCATTAGCTAAAACAAGCTCTTCCATTTGCTTAACCTTTTCTTTTAAATCTAAGTTTTTGTTACTTATTGAAAAAAGAGTTTTTTTCTCAGACAATAAGTCGTCAATTGATTGGCTTTCTCTAGGTAAATCTGGAAGTGTGTCTTCAAATTTGTTTGGGTAGTTACGATAGAGAATTATTCTTTCTTTACCATTAGACCAGATACCGATTTCACAACCGTCAGCGTTAAGATAACTTTTTAATTGTTCGATCCCTTTCTCGCTTGTAGGACTTTTTGTCTCAACAACAATATACGGCGTAATTTTGTCATCCTTAAAAACAACAATATCTTCCGCTTTAGCATGAATTTCTCTGCCAAAGTGGACACTTTTCTCCGTTTCAATTCGATCAAAGGCATAATTATATTGTTTGTGTATTTTATAAAGCCAAAGTTGGCGGATTATTTCTTCAGGTTTGCCGGTAAGTTTCTCCTCATCATAGACAAATCTTAATTTCTCTGTCTGAACATCCTTAACATAGAAACGGTGGGGTTCTTCTTCATGAATATTAAGAATTTTATAGATCGGTAAACCGTCAAATTCTTTTAAGCCGTAAACCGCCTCGCTATCTTTAAAAATTCTCCCTATTATTTCTTCTGATTTATTTGGTTTTATTGTTGGCATACTTAATTAATTGTTTTCCACTGTCCGCCCGAAAGAATAGAAATAACTTTTCCTTTTAAATTAACCTCATCGGTGAAATAAATAATATTGTACTTGGGATTTTCTGGTTTTAAATATAAATAAGGTGGTTTATCTTCGGAAATAAAACGCTTTATTGTAAAATCTCCAGCAACGTCAGCCAAAACAATTTCTCCTGTAAAAAACTCTTTCGCATTTTTTACCAGAACAGTTGACCCGTCGTCTATTCCAGCATTAATCATAGAGTCACCCTTAACTTTTAAAAGAAATATTTCATCTGCTAGCTTGGCCACTTCTGGTGAAATTGATTCCCACTGTCCGTCTATTTCGGTTGGTGTTAAGGGTAATCCGGCCGTAGTTACGCCAAGAAATGGCGTTAATCTGTCTTTGCCTATGAATTGGTATCCTAAAGGAAGAATTGCCAAACTTCGTGCTGAACCACTATCTTTACGAATTAATCCATGCTTTTCAAGTTTGTCTAAAAAATCTACTACAGATTGGTTAGATTTCACCCCAAACTCTTGCCGCATTTCTTCAAAAGTAGGAGGATAACCACTATCTTTGATATATCGATAGATCACTTCCAATAGTTTTTTCTGTTTTTCAGTAGGGGCAGACTTCATGATTTATTTTATACCCGACTATTTCTTCTGGGTCAAGAGGTCATAATATATCATATTTTACCAATAACACCTCGGGCACTCCCAATACTCAAAGCCGCGGAGTTTAATAGTTGGGAAAAAGTGGCCAGGGTGATGTCCGCAAACCGCGCAGATTTTCTTTAGACGGGATTTGATTTTTGTTTTAGATTTAATATTCATTATTTAAGTATACTATGAAGAGAGCTACAAACTAGTTTGCATGTTTGCATTAAAGTAAACTAAGTGGTAAGATAGTTTATATTTAGAATTTTAAAGAAGGCTTCACAGCCTCTATTCCTACGTTTTTTCCGCCAAAAGGTATTTTTGACTTGCCCCAAAGCCTCATAATAAAAGCGGCAAACGCAGACAGACTGGTTGGTAAACTCGATGGGATAACTCAGACCTTGCCCGACATTGAATTTTTTCTGAAAATGTACGTGGCTAAAGATGCCACATCTTCGGCTCAAATAGAAGGGACAAAAGCGACATTAATAGAAGCGATTGAAATGGCCGCAAAAATTGATGGCAGTCAAACTGATGCTGAAGACATACTTTTTTATATAAAGGCTTTGAATTACGGAATAAAGAGAGTTGAAGACTTGCCTCTTTCCTTACGATTTATAAGAGAAATTCACTCCTCGTTAATGACCGGAGCACGTTCGTCCCATTATTCTGCTCCCGGAGAGTTTAGA
>CAYJLJ010000002.1:11757-38433 GCA_964371135.1 uncultured Gammaproteobacteria bacterium
CGCAAAACTGGATCGGAGGGACAAAACCATCCGAGGCGTCATTCGTTCCCCCACCGGTCAGCAATATGGAACCGGCATTAGCCGATTTTGAAAAATTTTTGTATGATGAAAGCTCAACCGTACCATTAATTCATGTTGCTTTGGTCCATGCTCAATTTGAAACTATTCACCCTTTCCTGGACGGAAACGGCAGAACCGGAAGGCTATTGATTACTCTTTTGTTATATAAACGAGAGCTATTAGAGCATCCAGTTTTATTTTTATCTTCATATTTTAAAAAGTATCAAAAGGTCTATTATGCAAAATTAGATGGCTATCATAACGGCCAGGTTGAAGATTGGCTTAGTTTTTTCCTTGACGGTGTTATCGATACTGCAAACGAATCAATATTAATATCCCGAAAGATCAGAAAACTTCGGGATGAAGACATGGACAAGTTAATATCCCTCGCAAAAAGAGAATCTGAAAGTGGCGTTGCCGTTTTGAAAAAGTTATACAGTACGCCAATTATTACTACAAAAATAATTATGGATTGGACAGGTTTTAGTCGCGGTGGTGCACAAAAGTTGATTGATAGATTTAAAAACCTAAATATTTTAGAAGATGTTAACGAAGAAACCGAATATGACAGAAAGTATAAATATGGCAAATATCTGGAAACGTTTACAAACTAAAATTATGTCCGAAGATATGCAGCGGCGCAAAGATTGGCGGAAATATTTAAAAACACCACTTGCGGAGAAACTGACATTGAGTGTTGGCGCCTTGTTTTTCCAAAAAGCGGATGACAGCTTTGAGCCAAAATTTTTCCAACCTGAAGAATTTGAAAAACCCTGCCTGGCAATTGCGGCAGCCATGGCCGGTTCCTGTTACCTGCCGCGCCTGAATGTTGAAGATATTCATAAAATGACAGCAGGATAATTAAACCGCTCCAGTTCTTTTTTAACAATTTTTGCATTCCCTCATGGGATATCTTTATCCCCAAACACTTTCACTTAATTCCTCATGCACAGCAGGGTCATTTTGGCTGGCATATAAATTATGCGGGTCGCAGGCGGGAGTACAAATTGTTTTTACACGTATATTAAGGCCCTGGTCTCGCAGTTGATTGTAATACTCTTTATTGGCCCCGGGTGGGGCTAATGGGTCATTGGCATGTTCAACAACTTCAATTTCAATGCCAAGTAGTTCAGCGGTAGAAAAGCCAGTCTCCAGCGACTGTTTTAAAACGTTGCTGCATACCCGCAACTGTCTTGCCCGCGATACCAGGCCGTCATGGATCTTCCATACCGGTTGAAAAAGAAAATGGCGGGCATTAGCCAACTTCCGGCTTTGGTTCCATAAATAGCTCCATACCAAAACGGTATCAATCAAATTGCTCTCCCCATATGCAAATTTGTCCAGCTTGTCTAACCCGGAATCAGTGTAATTGCCAACAACTATTGCAGGGTTTATGGCTACAACTTTGGAAATTTTTCCGCTTTTTAACACGTCTAAAAACCGCCCCGCCATATCCGTATCGGGGTTGGCTAGCGCCGCAGCCAGCATGCTAAAAAACAAACCGCCGCTGTAGCTTTCCACCGTTAACACAGCATTATCCGCTTCAACTTTCTCTAAATTGGTAACCAAGTCCCGGACAAACGGCTGGTCAAAAAAATTGGCAGCATCAATATTTTCCGCCTCTTTCCTACTTAAATGCGAGGTATTGTAAACTGCTGCTGCCATCGGGCTATCAGCTCTTTCACCGGTAAAAAGCGCGGCTTTCATCGCCTGCACGGTATTTAGCCGGTTTGAGGGAGGTAGGCCCGGTGCACCCAAACCAAATAGCGCAATCAGCTTAACATTCTCGCTATCGGCTACAAAATATACCGCATCCCGCTTGCTTCCAACCAAATGTTCCCTACCAAAACCTGTACTTGTCTCTTTAGTCAATAGAATTAATATAACACCTTTACTAAAGTTACCATTAACTACCGTAGCCCAATTGTAATATTAATCTTTCCCAAGTCTTATCTATTTCTAACTCTAAACTAAACATAAATTCGTATCTTTTGGTAGTGAAGATCGCTCAAATTGCCCCGGTCATTGAATCTGTTCCCCCGAAGAAATATGGCGGGACGGAACGGGTGGTTTCGGCACTGACCGAAGAACTGGTCAGGCGCGGTCATGATGTCACTCTTTTTGCCAGCGGCGATTCGATTAGCAAAGCGAAACTGGTTTCCGTCACCCCCCGCTCCATACGCGACTCCCGCCTTAAAGATATTTATGGTCCCAACTATTGGACGATGCTTAACATCGGCCTGGCCTACGAACGCCAGAGTGATTTTGACATTATCCACGACCACAATGGCCACCTTAGTTTGCCCACGGCCAATATCTCCCAAACCCCGGTGGTTATGACTTTGCACGGCTCTTTTGACCCCGTCAACAAACAATTTTTTTCAAAATTGGGGAAAAAAGTTAATTTCGTTTCCATTTCTAAAAAACAGGCGGCTTCAGCACCAAATGTAAATTGGGCGGGCAACGTTTATAACGGTCTGGCCATGAAAGATTTTCCGTTTAGTCCCAAAAATGAAGGTTATCTCCTGTACGTCGGCCGGTTTTCCTATGAAAAAGGGGCGCATATTGCCATTGAGGTGGCCCAAAACTTAAATATGCCGCTTTTAATGGCCGCGAAACTGGACTTTCTTGATCTTAGCTATTACCAGGAAAAGATCGGACCAAACCTTGGCAGCCAGGTGAAGTGGGTCGGTGAAGTTGACCAGGAAGAACGCAACCGGCTTATGAGCAAAGCTCTGGCTCTGCTTCATCCGGTTACCTGGCCAGAGCCATTTGGCTTAACCATGATTGAGGCAATGGCTTGCGGTACACCGGTTGTTGCCTTTGACGAGGGCTCTATTCCGGAAGTAGTAAAAAACGGCAAAACCGGGTACGTCGTTACAGACGTGGAAAGTATGATGAATGCAGTGGAAAAAATTAAAAAGATCGACCGCAAATATTGCCGGGAATATGCCCTAACTAATTTTAATGATAAAAAGATGACGGAGAATTATCTCCAACTCTACAAAAAGATTTTGACCCCTTGAACTAACTTTAGCCTGGTGTTATCTTAGCGCAACTGCCCATGGACTCTAATTCACTGCACACCATCTGTTATAACGCGCTCCTGGATCTGGCTACCGGTGAGGGAATTAACGCCTCCGGAGCGAGTGAAATTTTTGGCTGCGTTTTTGGCCGCGACACGGCCATTACCGTTTTAAAAATACTAAAAGTTTTAGAGCGAAACCCAACAACAGTTGACGTAACCCGGTTAAAAGAAATATCAAAAAGAGCTTTACTTGGTTTAATTAGTTTACAGGGAAAAGAGTTTAATTTAGAAAGCGGTGAAGAACCGGGGAAATTTATTCATGAATACCGCAAGGACAATTTCGCCCATTTGGCAAACTGGTTTGTTTACCCCGACGGGAAACTGAGAAATTATGATTCAATAGACTCTACTCCTCTAGCTTTAATTGCTATTCACAAATATTGGTCTTTAACTCAGGATGATGAATTTTTAAAACAGGTGAAATTATCTGTTGACTACGGTCTTCACTGGATTTTAAATTACGGCGACCGGGACGGCGATAGTCTTTTAGAGTATGAACTTTCACCGAACCGTAAATCCGGCGGGCTCAGTGTTCAGTCCTGGACTGATTCCCGGGAGTCGTTAAGACGAGCCGACGGCTCAATGCCGGTCTATCCGATTGCCCCGGTAGAAGTCCAGGGTTATGCGTGGCTGGCCTTAAAACTTTGGGGAAAAGATGAAGCGGCAGCAAAGCTCAAACAAACGTTTAACGAGAAATTTTTGGCAGTAGATAATAATTTAATTTTTCCGGTCCAGGCACTGGATGGCCACAAAAACCAAATCACAACAGTAACCGGCAATCCCCTGTTATTATTGTGGGCCAGTTGCGGCCATGAAAGCATCCTGGAAGAAAAGTACGTGGCTGATTTAGTCAAAAGAGCTTTCCTGCCGGATCTGTTTGATATTACTGCCGGCATCCGGACAATGAGTGCCTTTTCACCAACATTTAATCCCAACCAGGACTCATACCACAACGGCAGCTTCTGGCCGATTCTTAACGGACTGGTACACGAAGGTTTAGCTAACTGGGGCTATTTAGACGAGGCAAATAGTTTAAAAGCGGCGAGTATTTCAGGATTAAATTTTTTTAAAACCCCAATCGAGCTTTATATCAAGGGCACTGACGGCAACTACTACGAATACAAAAACGAGTCCGGTCAGACTTCCTGTAAACAACAGGCCTGGTCCGCCGCCGCCGCGCTGGATTTTTTAACGGAATAATCCCTCGTCATCCAGATATATTTTCGTTTAACTTTTTGTGCTAAAATTATTACATGTCTGAAAATTTTAGGTTAATTAGACGCCGAGAAATACATATTGGTCAAAAAATTACGGAAGCAGAACAGCAAAGAGCTATTAATTTTTATCGCGCATTAAAAGTTCAGTCTATGGTAAATCATCTAAACATCTCCATGGCCAAAGCATTCGATTGGCTTCCATTGACAGGAAGACAAAATTCTAAGATGAAAAGTCAAATGGAAAGGTTACGTATGTCAAATAATCCTCACGAAGCTTTCGTCTATCAGAGAATGAAAGACGCCGAAGATATTGCTCGTCAGGCAAAGAAAAATGGCCAGAGGCGACCAGCCTAGTATAACTTCTCCAATCGTTTTTTTATAATTTATGTATGGATAAAAATAAGTTTTACCTGCTGGCTGAAACCAGAGGGAAACTGGAGCTAAAAATAAAAGAACTCCAGGCAAAAATGCACGAGGCGGATATCGAAATCGGCGAAGCAGCAGACCATGGTACCTGGCATGATAATTTTTCCTACGAACAGGCCCATCAAAAACGCGAGTTTTATGAAATCCAAATTAATGAATTAAAAGAAAAACTTAAAAGTGCAGAAATTATAAAACCAAACCCGGACACGTCAGTTGTTTGTTTAGGCCACAAGGTAACGTTGGAAACGGGCAAAAGTTATACCATTGTTGGTGAAATGGATACCGATCTGGACAAGGGCCTAATCTCTTTCACTTCCCCCATTGGTAAAGAATTAATTGGCAAAAGGGTTGGAGATAAAGTGGGAAATAGCGAAAAAATCAGCGCAATTTTGCTCCCTTAATTATAGGCTCAACAGCCTCACAAGACCACCTCTTGCGAAGCTATGGGAAATGGCATCACAAAGACCCAAACCTGAACGTCAAGAAACGAACTCGATAGAACCTAACCGTTTAGCTTTTTCAAAATAATTCTTGTCAGAAGTTAGGAAAATCCCACCTCGGGTTTTCGCTACATAATGATACAAGACGTCATAAATTGCAGCATCAGTGCTGTATGCCCACGACAAGACTTCGTCAATCTGATTTTGAACAACCGGAACGAGGACGATCGGTATTAACAAAAACTTTTTATATAAGTCCTGTGCTTCGGCCAAAATTTCCAATTTATGGCGCAAAGCGTTGGCTACTTCTAAACAAAGAAGGTCTGGAGCACATAAAACAGCTTTTTTCGCTTTGACTTCACGTTCAACTTTCCTCAACAATACTTTTGCCTCCTTGCTTTCGTTCAAAAGAACGGCGACAGCAACAGAAGCATCCAGAACGTATGTTTTCATAATCGACCTCTATTTATGGCATCCCTAATAGAAATTTTATTCTTTTTGGTGACTACTTTATACGCATTGAAAAATTCATCCCACGGATCGATAACCTGTTTGACAATATTCTCCCCCACCTTACTTTGTATGGCATCAACCACGAATCCGCTAACCTCGCCGGGTTTTGTTTGCTTTTGGATTTGCGAATAAAGATATTCAGGAATAGTAATAGTTATTCGTTTCATATTAAAATCTGAAGTAGTCGCAGCCATATTCATGTTGCATCTTTATATCATACTCTAAGTATGATGTCAAGTATGATTACGTAATTGGACAAAAGGTTTATAATGTCTTATATGGATGACCCGTGGAAGAAAAAATTATCTCCAGAGCAGTATCACGTAATGCGTGAGAAAGGAACTGAACCACCGGGGTCAGGAAAATTTTACCTTAACCACGACAAAGGAATGTATGAATGTGCCGCCTGCGGCCAAACGCTTTTTAGCTCTGAGACAAAGTTTGATTCGGATTGCGGCTGGCCGAGCTTTTATGATCCGGCTGAACTCAAAAATGTCACTTTGCAGGAAGATACCACCTTAGGTATGACCCGAACAGAGGTACTTTGTTCTAACTGCGGTAGCCATTTGGGCCATGTTTTTGATGATGGTCCAAACCCGACCGGGAAAAGGTATTGTATTAATTCTGTGGCATTAAATTTTAAGCCTTCTTCACAAACTTGAAGAAGCGGCTGGCTTGGCCTTCCTTGGTTTTATCCTGATAAAGAAGTGCTAATTTGTTTTTATCGAACTCGATAAAAAACGCCTCCCAGGTTATTTCTTCCAGGGCTTTATTATCACTAAATAAAAGCCGCAACATGCCAGCAGTCCCTTTTACTTTCGCAGGCCTTCCGCCCCGCTCTTCGACCCACTTTTTAATTTCTTCATGATTACTTGATGTTTTCGATAAGCTTCCAGACATAGGTTATTTATGCCATACAAATATATTAAGGAGGTAAGAAATTATTGGGAAACGTCCAAGAGTTCCACCTCAAAAACGAGAGTGGAATTAGGAGGAATTGCCGCTCCGGCACCACGCGCCCCATAACCTAAATCCGGCGGAATAGTTAATTTTCTCTTGCCGCCAACCTTCATACCGGCAAAACCCTGATCCCAACCTTGGATAACCTGGCCGGCCCCAACAGTAAATTTAAACGGTTCGTTGCGATCGTAAGAGCTATCAAATTTTGTTCCGTCCAGAAGTGTCCCCTTGTAGTTTACGGTTAGAGTATCCCCTTTTTGGGCCTCTTTACCTGTTCCCACAACAATATCTTCAATTTTTAAATTAGAAACTTCCATAACTTTTTTCGGTTGATCCTTCGATCCTAACACAACAACGGCCCCGATAACTACTACCAAAATTGCTACTACCGCCCAATACAAATAGTTTTTAACCATGAATTTTAGAATACCAAATTACTTACAGGAATTAAAGTAGTTCTGGAGCATGGAAATCTTGGCGGAAACCGGCGTGGTCCAATCGTCCTGTAAAATTCCACCAGTATCTCCTGAATTAGGATTAAGATCCCAATAAAAGGTGCTACAAATTCCTTTGGATTTCATATAATTTGCTAAGGCATTTTGCCAAACAAAGTCATCTCTTCCTCCCCATTCTCCAACTACGACAGCATTATTTCCTGCCAAATATCCCCACTGCGCTTCCCAGATAGCCGGCATATTTTTTGGAAAAATTGTCTTGACCTGCTCTTGCGGCAGCCAGATCCCAATCGGTAGCAGTATTCCCCGTTCCCCAGGTGGCCATACCATGTGGTTCATATTTCAAATCTAAGCCAATAAAATTGGAAACATTTGCATACCGGCTGGCCAGGGTTTTTAAGTCAGCTATCCACTGGTTTTCAGAATATGAGCCGGTATACCATAAATCTGATTGAGCATTACAGTCCGGGCTTTGAATAATCAATTGACGTGGGGGCAACTCCGGCAACACTTGCGGGACAAAACGGTATCCGTACCGCATTAAAACCTAGATTTTTTTTATTTGGGCAATCATGTCTTTATAGCCCCTGGCCCACAGACCGTGAACCACGTGGGTATCGGTTTCGAAGCCGAACCAGTTAATGCCATGCAGATTAATTTTCTGGCCGTTTTTAACAATAGAGTTACCCGAGACACTAAAGCCGGCCAAAGTTAAAGGCACGGGCGGCAACGGTTCCGTAGGCATGATCCGCTTCACCTTCAGCAAAACCCATCACGCTCTGGAGGAAATTTCCTGGGACGAGTTTTTCCGGGAGTTTGATAAAAATGGCCTCGCTTTGCTCTATCAGGACCAGACAAAAGAAGGCAAGCAAAGCCGGTTCTTCAAATTTATTCACAATTTGTAGGCTTCCAGGCTTTTTGCCGGATTGTCCCAACCAAGATGTCCCGGCCGGAGGCGAAAGAGATAATATTCGTTTTCCAGGGATTGGTTTACGCCGGGGATCACGGAAACGGCATTGGTAAAACCCGCCGCCCTGGTGAGATCCAGAGTTTCTTTCGTAAAAGCTCCGTACGGATAGGCAAAAGACGGGACGGCAATTCCCAGTAGGCTTTCCAGTTTTGTTTTGCTGTCCACAATTTCTCTTTTGGCGGTTTCCAATTTTAAACCCTTGAGATAGGCGTGACTAAGCGAGTGCGCCCCGATTTCCACGAGTCCGCTGTCGCGAATCTCTTTCAGCTGCTCTAAATTAAGATAGCCGCTTCGGCCGATAAAATCAGAAATAATGTAAATTGTTCCTCTGGCGTGATATTTTTTAAGAATCGGCAAAGCGTAATAATAGAAGTCTTCATAACCGTCATCAAAAGTCAGAACCACCGGCCGCTGCGGTAAGCTGGATTTTTTGGAAAGGAAATCCGGCAAATCCCGGGCGAAAAGGAAATTATATTTTGCGGACTTGAGGGAGCTGATTTCTTTTTCCAGAGTAAACGGTGAAGTGGCCAGATTAAACCGGCCGGGATCCTTGGTCTTATCAACGTATTCGATGTAATGATACATTACAATGGGAATGCGCATCGTGGCGGCGGATTTTGTGGCAATTCGCTCCTGCAGAACTTCCGGCGGAATCTTAAAAACCGCGGCCGGGTAATAACTATCTTCTGCCCTGTTTAATAAGGACTTTCTTGCCGGGCTATACCAAACAGAAATGGCAAGCAAAATCGCAATTATTGCCCCGCACACGGCCGCAAATCCCCAAACCCTTTTTTCGCTCAACCTCGAAGCATTATCAGTTTTCATTTATTGCGTCACAATCCTTATGCGGGCCTGATCGAGGTAGCCGGTGGAAAGAGTGGAATACATCTGAACTTTGTAGGTTTTTGAGCCGGGACCAGAGATTGAAATCGGGGAGGAAATAAAAGGCGCCGTTGAGGTTGAGGCATAAACATCAGAGTTAAAAAAGACCGCCGGCGTGGTGCTGTCAAAAAGCCGGGCGTGGGCTTCTCCGCTGCCTGCCACCCGAAGTGTGGCTTCAAAATAGGCCGCTTTTATCGTCCCGTAATTGGCAATGTCAAAAGTAGCCTGGACACCATCAATTGTTTTCCAGTTGGCACTGCTGGCCTCGGTGTTTAAAACCGACCCGGAACCCAGAGGAATGAAGTACTCCCCCCGGGGCAAAGTGGTAGTGGTAGTTGTTGTGACAGCGGGCCGGGAATAGTTGGCTGCTTTGACCGCCGTGTCGATGGCTGTCAGACATGACTTTGAACAAGTATCAACAGCCTCGCTGGGTTTAGCCGCTACAGGGACGGTTTTGGCTTCCGGGACTGGAGCAGCTCCGGTTACTCTCGAACTTAGTGTTTGGAATGATCCCGAAAACTGGGCCAAACGGGTCTGATAGTCAAGCAGTTCACTTCTTTGAGAAACAAAAAGATAATCAAGGAGAACCAGGTTGCCAATTATTATGAAACCTACAATCGCGATAGCAATGCGAAGAAATTTAGGAAGTTCCATCAGAAATAGTGTACCCCATTTTCACAATTTCGTCACGCAGTTTGTCCGCCTCAGCAAACTTTTTTTCTTTTCGTAGTGTCTCCCGCTTTTGCATCAGTTCTTGTATCTCCGAAGGTATTTCTTTTTCTGCAGTTTTATCTATTTGTAAGCCCAACACTTTATCGAATTTTAATAATAAACTCCTGTCTTCAGTTTGCCAGGCGACGGCCAGGGCCTCCGGCATATTCAAGTCATTATTTATAGCCTGTAAAAATTCCTTCTCTTGCAAGACCACCTCTTGCGAAGCTAACTGTTTTGGCTCTGCAAGGCTCTGGAATTTTCGGCGCAATTTTTCGAGGCTATTTTGGGCATTTTGTAATGCCTCCCAGGTAAAGTTTAAAGCTGTCCTGTAGTGCGCCGTCAAATAAAAATATCTTAAAGCTAAAGGGTCAAAACCTTTATCAATTACGTCGTGAATCGTATAGGCATTTCCAAGTGACTTGCCCATCCTTCCGCCATCAACCAAAAGAAATTCACCGTGAAGCCAGTAATTGGCAAACTTTTTTCCGGTTGCGCCTTCGCTTTGCGCTATCTCATTGGTATGATGAATGGCAATATGATCAATTCCCCCGGTATGGATATCCAGAGTTGCGCCTAAATATTTTATCGCCATGGCAGAACACTCAATGTGCCAACCCGGAAAACCTTTCCCCCAGGGGCTGTCCCATTCCATTTGCCGCTTGCCAAGTCCCGAGCTTGCCGAAGGAGAAAATTTCCACAGGGCAAAGTCAACGGGATTGCGTTTTGTTTTATCCTCTATAATTTCTTCGCGTGTTGCCACTCTTTTGTCGACTAACTTTTGGCCACCAAGCTTGCCATATTCAGGAAATTTGGAAACATCAAAAAAGACACCGGTTTCTGTTTTGTAAGCCAGACCTTTGTCTACCAGGATCTTAATTAAATCAATCTGCTGCTGAATATGATCCGTCGCCCGAACAAAGAAAGTAGGTTGTTCAATATTTAAAAGTTTTAGGCTATTTTTGAAGTCATCAATATAGAAGTTGGCAATGTCCCAGGCATTTTTCCCTTCCCGCTTTGCCGCTTTCTCCATCCGGTCTTCACCCAGATCGGCATCACCCAAATTGTCCCCGGTCAGATGGCCCACGTCGGTCGCGTTCATCACTTGAGTAACATTATAACCGTTGTATTCCAGCGTTCTTCTTAAGAGGTCATAAAAAGTAAATGTCCGCCAGTTACCGATTTGGGGATAGTAATATACGGTTGGTCCACAGGTATAAAGTCCGACTTTTTTATCCCTGATCGGCCTAAATTCCTCCAGTTTTCTAGTTAAAGTATTGTAAAGTTTCATTTTATCCTCCCACCTGTCTTCCAAACTCCCCGGTCGATTCGGAGTTTCGCAGATTTTGTTTCAAAACGTCGTCTTTGGGCAAGCCTTTTGATTTGGGAATTTCCGGGCCTGCCGCGCCGGCCAAAGCTTTAGCGGAGGCTGGTTCACTGTTCACTTTTAACCTCTGCGTTTCCAGTTCTTCCCTGACCTTTTGCAGCTTAGCCAGCTGCAATTGGCTGGCCGCCTGCGACAGCTGGGTCAGGGATTTTTTTGTAGGAACAGGTTTTCCTGTCACGGGATCCTGTTTTTTATTATCTCTTTTGTCTTTCTTCCCCAAAACCTGTTTCTTTCCTTCCACAAAAATATCCCTGACAGTATCTTTTGCCACTTCTCCAACTTCATCAGTAAAATTTCCCAAAGGATTATGCATATTAAATTACTGCTGCCTCCAGAATCTCCAGTTTCTTCGTGTTCGTGTCCATTTTTGCCTGGACGCCAATCGGAATGGTCGTTCTGGGAACCTCATGGCCGAAATCCACACCATAGAGTATGGGAAACCCGAACGGCTCCGTCACTTCTTTAATCAGTTCCTTTTTCGTCGGGAAATTTTGATAGTCCACTTCGGACACGGCCGTCAGCTTGCCCACAATCATTCCGGAAATTTTACTAAAAAAGCCCGTGTTTCGGATCTGCCAAATGTTGCGCATAATTTCACTAAACTGCTCATAATCTTCCTCCCAGAAGAAAAGATATTTTGTCTCCGGCCCGAACTGATGATCCAGCCCCGCAAAGGGGTCCCAGGCTGTCCCCAAAAGTTTGCACACACAGCTCAAATTGCCCCCGAAAAGAACCCCTTCGGCACTGCCGGGGCGGATTTCCTGCCAGACTGACTGGGGTTCAACCACGGTTGTTCCCGCTTCGTTTTGAGGCAGGGAGAGCATTTTCCAAAAATTGGACAAAGTGTATCCTGTGGGGCGAAAATCCGGAAGAGACAGGGCGTTGGGGCCGTGAAAGGTCAATAGTCCGGTTTTGGCTAAAATCGCAAGTTGCAAAGTGGTCGCGTCGGAATAACCGACAAAAATCTTGGGATTATTTTTAATGTTTTCAAAGTCAATTTGGTCCAAAATTTGAGATGCGCCCATGCCGCCGACGGCAAACAAAACAGCGCGGACTTCCGGGTCAGAAAAAGCCCTGTTTAAATCATCAGCCCGTTCTTTGGGCGTCCCGGCCACATAATCACCAAGCGCTTTTAAAACATTTTCGCCGGGTTTAACCTTATAGCCCAATTTTTCCAGCAAAACGGCCGCTGACTGCAGGTTAGCTTTACTGACCGGTTCGGACGGAGCCACAATGGCCACAGTGTCCCCTTTTTGGAGCGCTTTTGGCTTGACAATCTTGCCCATACAAGTATTTTACTCCTTTGCCGGCTCCAAAGGGAGCTTCGGTTTGGTCCAGGAGGCAAAGTCGCAGCTGGGATAGTTGGAGCAGCCGTAAAAGTTTTTTTTGTTTTTTGTCCGCTTAATGATCACTTCTCCGGCGCATTTTGGGCATGGAATTCCCGTCAGCCGGGCAAAAGGCTTGGTAAACTTGCACTCCGGAAATTTGCTGCAGGCCAGAAACTTGCCGAATTTGCCGATGCGCACGACCAGGAACGCGCCGTCATTGGGGCATTTCTCCTGTGTTGTCTCCGTTTCCACCTTCACCCGGGCCGCAGTTTCTGTCACCCCGCCCAATTGCCTGGCAAACGGCTCATAAAATTCCCGGATCACCGGCACCCATTGTTTTTCCCCATTGGCAATATTGTCCAGTTCATCTTCCATCCCCGCCGTGAATTTAAAGTCCAAAACGCCCGCAAAGTTTGCCATCAGAAAATCATTTACCGCCAGTCCCAAAGCCGTCGGCAGGAGTTTTTTATCTTCTTTTTCAATATATTGCCGGTCCTGGATTGTGGAAATAATCGGGGCATAGGTACTTGGCCGGCCGATACCGTATTCTTCCAGGGTTTTAATCAGAGACGCTTCGTTATACCTGGGCGCGGCTTGGGTAAAATGTTGTGACGGAACAAGTTCCAATAATTCTAAAATTTCACCAATTGTTAAATTTGGCAGTTCCTTATTTTCTTCATTTTCTTCTTTCTTATCTTTTATATTTTCTTTATCATATAGTGTTTGCCAGCCGTCAAACAGCACTTTCGAGCCGGTAGCCCGCAAGGTGTAGCCGGCAGCAGTAATATCAACGCCCGTCTGCTGGCTCACGGCTTCACTCATCTGGCAAGCCACAAATCTTTTCCAAATTAATTCGTACAATCTTTTTTGGTCCCGGTCCAAATTGGAATTTTGAATTTGGAATTTAGGGTCGGTCGGTCTTATGGCTTCATGAGCTTCCTGCGCTACTTTTGATTTGGTTTTATAAATTCTCGCGTTTTCCGGTAAATACTTTCCCCCAAATTCAGATTTAATATAGTCTCTGGCACTACTAACCGCTTCGATGGCCAAGTTCGTCGAGTCCGTACGGTGGTAGGAAATATAACCGGCTTCATAAAGACTTTGGGCAACCTGCATGGTTTTTTTGGCGGACCAACCGAAGAGATTAGAGGCCGCTTGTTGTAAGGTAGAAGTCGTAAAAGGCGGATACGGGTTGCGTTTCACCTCTTTGCTCTGAACATCCGTCACCTCGAATTTTGCCGTTTGCAGCCGGGCGGTTATTTTGTCCGCCTCATCCTTAGTGTGTATTTCCTGCTTAACCAGTTTAGCTTCAAAGGGAGAGACCCGTTGAAGCTGGGCAACGATTTCCCAGTATTCGACGGGCTTAAAAGCCAGAATTTCCCGCTCTCTTTCGACGATTAAGCGCACAGCGACGCTTTGTACTCTTCCTGCAGATAACCCGCGTCTTATTTTCCTCCAAAGAAGCGGTGAAAGTTTATAGCCGACCAACCGGTCAAGAATCCGCCTCGCCTGTTGGGCATCGACCAAAGGCATATTTATTACACCGGGCTTTTGCAGCGCTTCCCTTATTGCCGACTCCGTTATCTCATGAAAAGTTATCCGCGAGAACTTGGAATTTGGATTTTTGAGTTTGGAATTTTCGCTTATCACTTTGGACAGATGATAGGCGATGGCTTCTCCTTCACGGTCCGGATCGGTGGCCAGTATAACTTTATCCGCTTTCTGCGCCGCCATTTGCAGTTCCTTAACTTTTTCTTTCTTGTCCGGAGAAACCACATAGTCCGGAGCAAAGTTGTGCTCCACATCAATCCCCAGCCGTTTTTGGGGCAGGTCGCGGATATGACCCATCGAAGCCTCGATTTGAAAATCCTTCCCCAGAAATTTCGAGAGCGTCCGGGCTTTGGTTGGTGATTCCACAATAATCAGGTCCATAAGATTCTTAAGTATCTTAACACAAGGAATAGTTCAACCCCGAAGCTCGAATTTTCCTCCTAATCTCGAGATTTGTCAAAATTGCCCCAAGTCTTGCGGCCTCAAACCGGCTTCGTTTCACCAGTTCATCAAACTCCAGGGTCTCATTAATTAAAAGGTCAATAATGGCCTGCTCCTCCGGTGTTTCGCCTTTTGGTACTTCTAACCTGCTAACCTGCTGGCCTACCCTCGCGCTAACCTGTCCATATCCCAATTCCTGCAGTATATCTTCCACTCCCGTTACCAGCTTCGCCCCTTGTTTAAGAAGATAGTTTGTCCCTTCCGCCATTGGTGAATTGATTTGTCCCGGCACGGCAAAAACTTCCCGCCCCTGGTCCAGAGCTGCCCGGGCAGTGATGAGGCTGCCCGAATCGATGGCGCCTTCTGTGACCAAAACCGCCTGTGAAAGTCCTGAAATAATCCGGTTGCGGGCCGGAAAAACACCCCGCGCCACCAGTTTCCCCGGAGCCACCTCGGAAACAACCGCCCCGCCCGTGTCAATAATATTGTGATAAAGTTCCGTGTGCTCTTTTGGATAAATGACATCAACCCCAACGCCCAGGACGGCAATAGTTGTTCCCCTGCAGTTCAGGGTTGTTCCATGAGCCACCCCGTCAACCCCGAGAGCCAGGCCTGACACGACAGTAAAACCCGCGTTAACCAGTCCGGCTGTCAATGTCCGGGTTATCTCCTTTCCGTAGTCAGTAATCTTTCTGGTTCCAACTACTCCTATTGTCCTTCCCTCTACTAATCTGCTAACCTCCTGACTTTCTAACCTGCTTTTAATAAAGAGAATATTCGGCGGATCCGGAATATTTTTCAGACGCTTCGGATAGTTCGGATTATTAATTGTGAGAAATTTAATTCCCCTTTTTTCCAAATCCTGCGCGTATTTGTCCACTATTAATATCTTCTTCTGATTTAGCAGTTCGCAAAGCGCGTCTTTGGGCAGATGAGTCTGGCGCAATTGTTCCTCCGTCGCGTTCCAGGCATCCCCGGCGTTTCCGAAGTAGTTTAGCAGCAATTTTAGCCTCACCGGACCGATGCCGGTTACGGTGCTAAAAGCAATGAGATATTTTTCCTCCTCACTCATAACTACTCCCTAATATACTAATCGAAAACCAAATATACTAATTCAATTCGTATATTTTGTTTAGTATTCGTATATTAGGGATTACTCCCGAACCACTGTTCTAAAATCTTTTTGGCAACAGGCGCAGCTACATCAGACCCTTCTCCGCCGCCTTCTACAAGAACTGTAACCGCTATCTCCGGTCCGCCAGCTGGCGGATCAGCGGGGGCGAACAGGGTTAGCCATCCATGAGTCTTTTTCAGAGCCGGATCGCCATATTCCGCCGTTCCCGTTTTGCAGGCAATTTGCGGTTTGAAATCAAACAATGGCCAGGCCGTCCCCCCCGGCGAACAGGCGCCAATCATGCCCTTCTTAATCAAATCAATTGTTTCTTTCTTTATTCCTAAATCCTTGCATCCGTTTTCCTGACCTTTATCCCACTCCTTTTGTCTTTTGTCTGGTGCCAGTACATGTGGCCGGCATAACTTTCCTCCATTTGCAATAACCGCCGTCCAAAAATTAACCTGCAAAGGCGTGGCCAGGACATCCCCCTGGCCGATGGCGGTGTGATAGGTATCGCCCAAATACCAGTCCCTGTCCAGCTTAATCAAACCCTTTGCTTCGCCGGGCAGATCAATCCCCAGCGGAGCCTCCAGCCCAAATCTTTTTGCCCAGACAATCAGATTATCAATGCCGGTTGCCTCCCCGGCTTTATAGAAAAAAATGTCATTGCTTTTTTGGATTGCCCCAACAACATCCAAAGGCCCCTCCACGCCGCCGATTGCCAGATATTTCCAGTTGGGAAATTTGTACGGGCCGATCACCAGAATCCCGGTGTCTTCAATAATTGTCCCGGCGGTTATTGACCCTGTTTCAAGCCCGGCGGCAGCCGTAACCAATTTAAAGGTTGATCCCGGCGGAAACGTTCCGGAAACCGCGCGGTTAAAGAAAGATTGTTTCGGGTCATTTAGACTGGCCGCGATATTATTTGGGTCAAACGCGGGAACGGAAACCAAAGCCAGGATTTCACCGGTATTCGGGTTTGTGGCCACCACAACGCCATTTTGTCCATCAAGGGCTGCATACGCTGTTTTTTGAATTTGGGCGTCGATAGTTAAAGTTAAATTACTGCCCGGCACCGGAGGTACCGTGGAAATAGTCCTTAATTTTTTGCCAACGGCATCAACTTCGATTAAATCTTTGCCGTCAACTCCCCGCAGTTTATCCTCATAAAATTCTTCGACGCCCCCCTTGCCGGTTTTATAACCATCAGAGGAACTATCTTCAGAAACATAGCCTGTTAAATGGGCAAAGGCCGGGCCGTATAAATACGACCGGATGGAATCTACCTCCGCCTGTTTGCCGGCAACTTCCAACTCAATCGCCTGGTCTTTGGAAATAGTTTGATTGTTAAACCGGAAACCTGGTAAATTAGCCGTCAACGGCACGTCGTTGCGGTCATAAATAATCCCGCGGGGCGCATGGATGGGAATCTGGGCAATCCGGTTTTCCATCGCCAGCCCGTGAAAATAGGCTCCGGCGAAAATCTGCGTTTTAATCAGGGTCGAAAGCAGTCCCAGAAACGCGGCCACCGTCAAAAGTTTTACGGCAATAATCCGGCCATGGCCACCTCCATCTTCATCATGATAATGACGGCCCGCCAACCGGGATTTTTGGCGCGTGACAGAAACAAAATCACCAAGCGATAGCCCGAGCATAGAAAAAAATAATTTGCGACCCCGCCTCGAAAGCCAAAAACGACCAGAGGTTAAAAGGGTATTTAACTTTAAACAATTGCACGGCCAAAGCCGCCAGAAGATAGGCCCCGGCCAAAACTCCCAGCTGATTGCCCAAAATCAGGTCTCCCAAAAACCCCGTCCCAAAGGCCAGAGCATAGATTTTGGAGGCGTTAAATTTATAGCCGGCAGCGGAAATAATAATTAGTACCGGCAAATTCACCGCCGGCGTAATTGCCTGTAAAAATACGGAAATTATTGATAAAGCAACAAGTATCATTTCAACTGGTTTAGTCTGATAAGACAAAAACCGTCTCCAGTCCCGAATAATCAAGAATCGGCAGAACGGTCGCTTTTTTAAACAGGTCCGTCCCGGCGCTGATGATTTTTCCCAGTTTTCCCACTACTAAATCGGGGGGAAAGCTGTCACCCTCTCCCGATGTCAAAATCGGGTCATTTTCGGCTATTTCTTCGGTTTGGGCGACCCGGTCAAGCTGCATTGAGGAATTAAATTGTCCTATAACAAGACCTCTAGCCTTATTTATCTTGACGGGAATCTTCGCCTGCGGGTCCGTGGGAAGCTGGACAAAGCTGGCTTTGGGTGTTGTCCGGACAATTTTCCCGACGAGGTTATTGAGATAGATAACTGTCTGCCCTTCTTTGACGGCGTCATTGGTTCCGAGTCCGATTTCCAGGTAGCGGCCGCTTCCCAGGACGATAGCCGGCAGCAATTTTCTGTCAGCCGGGATTTTTGCCCCCAATTGCTTACGCAATTCATTATTTTCCTCTTTTAACGCCGCCGACTCGCTAATTGTTGCGGACAATTCCAGGTTTCTCTGTTCCAGATTTTTGATTCTGGCCTCGCCGGATTTCCAGAAGGTTAAAAAGGAGAAAGTTTCACCGACCCCCTGCTTGGCGGAATAAACCGCATATTGAATGGGTACGGTTATTACCTGAACCGCAGATTTTGGCGTGTCCAGCAAGCCGGTTCCATCCACCAAAAAAACAAAAACTGCCAATAAAAATAGGGCTCCAAATGTCCTCAACTCCAAGGTCTTCATGCAGGGAAAGTATACCTATTTTCCGTCATTCTGGCCAGAGTCCAGAATCTCCCTCGCCACCTGAAACGTAATCTTGACAGGAAAAAGGAAAAAAAGTACTATGTGTTTATGACTGAGAGAGAAGTACAAATTATAAAATGGGGTGTAGAAACAGTCCCGAAGAATAAACGGATTACCGGTTATCTCTGTGGCACTTGTCACGAACCGATTTATCTCCTCAGCGGGATCAAAGATGCAAGTGGCGTTGTAGTAGCACAAGATATTCATGCTAGCGGTACACGATGTAAACCCGGCGTAATTGAAGCGATTGTTGAATAACACCTTTTCCCCCGCCCAATTTTTAGCTCCGCAAGAGGAACTCTTGACAAACTTTTTATGTGGTATCATTTTTATTATGGGAGACGATAAGAATTATAACGGCAATAAAGACTATAAAGGTTATAAGAGCCTGGCATTTTACCAACAATCAGAAATAATCTACGATTTTACGGTTGAATTTTGCGAAAAGTATATTGACTACAAGTCACGCACTCGCGACCAAATGGTTCAGGCAGCACGTTCCGGTAAGCAAAATATAGCCGAGGGCTATTTACAAAAAAGTATCGAGGGGAAACTTAAACTTTTGGGTGTAGCACGAGGTAGTTTGGAAGAATTGTTGAATGATTATCAGGATTTTTTAAGACAAAAAGGGTTACCGATTTGGACCAAGGATGATCCTCGTTCTCAAACTGTCCGTTCCTTGGTTTATAAAAATTATAAAAGTTATAGCGATTATAAAGGTTATATTTCCGCCCCGGAACCGGCAGCAAACGCTATGGTTTGTCTAATTAACCAGACAAACCAACTTTTAGATTCCAAACTCCGTTGGTTGCAAGACGACTTTGTCAAAAACGGTGGCTTCCGGGAAAATTTGCTGAAAAAGCGCCTGGAATACCGAAAAAAATCATTTTAATCCCCCCGTTACCCGGACTCTTTCCAGGAGTTTG
Organism: uncultured Gammaproteobacteria bacterium; assembly: GCA_964371135.1. GTDB lineage: Bacteria > Patescibacteriota > Microgenomatia > JAMCZE01 > JAMCZE01 > JAMCRP01. The sequence continues at coordinate 31,021 of CAYJLJ010000002.1, forward strand.
TCGTCGGTTAAAACCCGTCCGCAGCCCCGGACAACGGCCGTCATGGCATCATCAGCCACCCAAACCGGAACTTTCGTCGCTTCAGAAATGGCAATGTCAATGTTTCGCAATTGCGACCCGCCGCCGGCCAGGGCAATCCCGCGGTTGACAATGTCTGAGGCCAGTTCCGGCGGGGTTTCTTCCAAAAGACTGCCGATGCCTGAAACAATCTGATTAATGATCGGGCTGAGAGCCTCCCGGATTTCTGAAGAAGAGATTTTGAGAGACTTGGGCAACCCCGATTCCAAATCCCGGCCCCGCACGACTGCATATTTTTCTTCCTCATTTTTGGTTGGAGCCGCCGAGCCAATCGAAATTTTCAGAATTTCGGCCGTCGGCTGGCCCACCAGAACAGCATATTTGAGTCTTAGAAAACCGCTGATCGCTTCATCCATTTCGTCCCCGGCTACCCGGATAGATTTGTTCACCACAATTCCCCCCAGAGCCGTGACCGCCATTTCCGTGGTTCCGCCCCCAATGTCCACGATTATTGAGCCGCTGGATTCATCGATGGGAAGATTAATTCCCAGAGCCGCCGCCATCGGCTCTTCGATTAAATAGGCTTTGCGCGCTCCCGCAGCCAGGGCCGCTTCCTGCACCGCCCGCCGTTCCACTTCCGTTACTCCCGATGGTATCCCGATTATTACTTTGGGCTTGGGAATCTTGGGAATTACGCCCGGGCTTTGATGCACCAGTTTGATATAGTGAGCCAGCATCGCCGTCGTGGCGTCAAAATCTGAAATCACCCCATCAGCCAGCGGCCGGACAACCTCAATTGTTGCCGGCGCCCGCCCGAGCATTTTTTTGGCTTCTGAGCCGATGGCAATGACTTTTTTGGTTTTTTTGTGAATGGCCACCACCGACGGCTCGCGGATAACGATACCCTTGCCCTTGACCATTACTAACGTGTTCGACGTTCCCAAATCAATACCCATGTCAAACGACACCAGCCCAAAAAGTGAATCCAGAAACATAACTAAATCGTATCATTTTAAACGGTAAAATTACAGGCAGGCGTTTGAGCCACTGTGAGGTCTTCTGATCAGTTTGCTTTCTCCCAGCACTTCTGATATTATAGGATACATGGCTGAGTACGACCTAGAAACATCCGAGGGCTACCGTCACTACATTGAACAGGGATGGTTACTAAACGACGTGGGGGGGGCAAAACACAGTCAATGGTACATGTTTTTAAACTCTCCCGATGGCTGTGACCCCAGAAACTTCCCAGATTGGCTGAGGCAATACAAAAGTGGAAAGGCCGGGTTCGTCACCAGGCAGGAATTTACTGCGCATGTTGAATCGGAGGATCTAAGACTTACCGCCTTAGAACAAGACAGAAAAGCAGTGTGGAATACACTAGATTATGTACAGCTGGATTTACGGGATCAAAGAGACACAACAGACGACCTTCAGGCCCAATCAAACTTACTTTACGCGGCAATAAGCTGGTTGGCCCACCTTGTATCGCCGCAAGAAAAAACAGTTCCCGGAAATTACCGTGTCGATAATTCACCAGGACTTCCTGCTGGAGGAAGCTACGATCTGGAAGATGACGGCTCGTAAGATTATAATGTCTTCGTGGACCTGATTAAAATTTGTGACCGGGTGATTAGCTGGGGCTTTTATGTACTATTTTTTTTAGTTCCCCTTGTTTTTTCCTCCCAAACTTCGGAGCTGTTTGAATATAACAAAATGATGCTGACGTATGGGTTAACAATAATTATTGTTAGCGCCTGGGTAATAAAAATGCTGGTTGCGAAAAGATTTATCTACCGGCGCTCTTTTTTGGAAATACCATTAATTTTATATTTAGGCGCGCATATTTTATCAACGATCTTTAGTATCGATCCGCATATTAGTATTTGGGGGTATTATTCCCGCTTTCATGAGGGCTTATTAGCTTCTGTTTCGTATATTATTTTATATTTTGCCGCCGTTTCCAATTTAAACCGGGAGCATGTTAAGCGAATTTTATATGTTTCTTTTGCCTCTGCGGCAGTGGTTTCTTTTTGGGGTATCCTGGAGCACTTCGGTCACTCGCCGTCATGTTTAATTATTACCGGAAATTTTGGTGTTGACTGCTGGATTCAGGATGTTAAAAACCGGGTGTTTGCAACGCTGGGCCAACCAAACTGGATGGCAGCGTATTTGAATGTGATTATCCTCGCGATCTTAGGTTTTGCTCTTTCGGTTAAAAAAAAGCTCTACCTTTTTTTAATCGTAGGATTATTTGCCGCGGCACTTTTGTTCACCAGATCGCGTTCCGGTTTTGCCGGACTCGCTGCCGGGCTTGGAGTGTTTACATTACTAATAGTCCCCATTAGCAACAAATTGAAACTACTGACTTGCGCCGTCGCTTTAATAATTGGCAGCGTTGTAGGGATAAAGTGGTACCAGAACTTGCCCGCTCCCGGGCCGGGCGTGACCGATTCTGAAGCCATCAGAAAACCCGTCTGGGAAGGGGCCGTCAGGGTTTGGGAAAGATACCCGGTATTCGGATCGGGTGTAGAGACTTTTGCCTATTCATTCTACAAAGACCGGCCGGCCTCAAAAAATCTTGATTCTGAATGGGACTTTCTATACAACAAGGCCCACAATGAATACCTCAATCTGCTCGCGACCACGGGGACGATAGGTTTCTTAAGTTACTTAGGCATCTTAGGGGTTTTTTCAATCTGGATAATTCGTAGACGCCGCGAATTGCTTGTCAGCGCTCTTTTCGCCGCCTGGGTCACGATATTAGTGACTAATTTCTTTGGCTTTTCAGTGGTTATTATTGGGTTATATTTATTTCTTATTCCGGCATGGGCAAAAATCTTAGCATCGCAGGAGTAATTTTAGTTGCTATTTTGATGGAAACCGGCCTCTGGAATATGTGGCAGGCAGATAAAGCCTACGCCATGGGTAAAAACCTGGACGGCGCGCGGCAGTATGTAAATGCTTATACCTACCTTACCCAGGCAGTAGAAGCTAACCCCGGCGAGCCAACCTACCGTGACGAACTCTCATATAACCAGGCGGTTTTGGCCAGCGCCCTCTTTACTCAAATTAACAACGCCACCGCTTCGGCCATCGCCTCGCTTTCGGCCGGGGAAAAGCTCACCCTGAAGATTCCGCAGCTTGACGCGTCAGTTAACGATTTAATTGGCCGCGCTGTCAGCAATTCTGACCAGGTTGTGGCCGCGTCTCCCGATTCTCTGCCGTTTTGGAAAAACAGGACAAAAATATTTTACCAGCTGGCCGCTATTGACCCTAAATATTATTCCCAAGCCCTCGAAGCTTTAAAAACCGCCACCAACCTGGCCCCCACCGACGCCAAAATCTGGTATAACTATGGATTATTACTGGGTAGATTGGGGCAAAAACAAGAAGCTATTCAAATTTTAGAGAAGACACTTCAAATGAAGCCTGACTACACCGATGCCAAGACGACATTATCAGAATTCGAAAAAGAACTTAATGCCAAAAAATAATGATACAGTTAAGTCACCCGCCACCCTCGCAAGAGGTGGTCTTGCGAAGCTGCGAGAGGTGGTCTTGCAAACCAAGTGGCTGAAAGTTTTTCGCGCCCGGGAAGTTATTCCCGGCATCAGCACGATTTTTATTGCCGCCCTGGACACCCGGCGGATGATTGCCCCTTCCCAACTGCTTTTAATGATCGCCGGGTTTTTAAGCATTTATTTCAGCGCTTTTTTAATCAACGAACTGGTTGATTCCTATGACACCGATAAATATAATCCCGGGAGAAATAAAGGCATAACCAAACACGGCGTATCGAGGCGCTTCACTCTCGTATCTTTTCTGGCTGCAAGCATTATAGGAGTGTCCGTTCTCGCCTATTTAGGCCTGACATGGACAGGACTTCTCGCGTTTGCAATACTCTTTCTCTATTCCGCCCCGATCATCCGGCTTAAAGGCTGGCCATTTATTGAATTAATAGCTGTCACCATCGGCTGCGCCCTTTTGCCCTATATTGCCTATTATCAACTGGCCGGCTTACCTTTCACCTGGCATGAATGGCTGATTATTGCTTTTTTCTCCCTGGGCTTTCCGGCCATCCAACTGGTTAACGAGGGGGCGGACATTGACGCGGACAGGCAAGCCGGGATAACAACTACGGCAGTAGTTTTAGGCGAGAGAAATAACCTGCTCTTAATTGAAATTTTATCTTTGAGTTCGGCCATTGTTGGCCTGGTGACAATGTTTCTGACCGGGCACTGGTGGTATCTATACATAGTCACGATGATTTTCTTTTTGTTTACCGCGGCCCGGTTTGGGCTGACAATCTATCACAACCGCGCCCGGCTCCATGAACTTTTGCGCACCGGGGAAAAATTCGGGGTGTTGGCATCTGACGCGGGAACTGTAATAATTTTAGTGATCTATGTATGCGTAAGTCTCTGGCCTTTCTGATTTCAAGGATCCTTGGTCCCCTGCCCCTGCTTTGCCTTCTCTGGTTGGCGACTGCCTTTAAATCCGGCATCGGATTTTGGAAAGCTTTGTGGGTTTACCCCTTAATCTTTCTGGTGGGTATAGCTATCCCCACGGCAATATCCCTATTAATTATGCGTGCTAAGAAAATTGATTTTGAGTGGACAAACTTAAAAGACCGGTATCTTTTAATCCCTATTTATATTCCGTTCTGGATAGTTGATCTCTTCCTGGTTTGGAAATTAACTAATCAGACAGTATTCCACCTTTCCTTACTCATGACCGCGGGAATTATTTCCGGAATAATTTCCTATACGGTCTTTCGGTTTAAAATCAGCGCCCATATGATGATTGCCTCCGGAGTTTTTTGGGGTGTCAATTTTATGACACATAATAATTACCTGTGGCTTTTTGTCTTTCTGTTACCATTATACTGGGCAAGACTAGTACTCAAACAACATACAAAAGCGGAATTGATTGCGGGATTAATTGTTTCCAATGGCATAATGGCCATAGCAATTTTCCTTTTTGGCTGGCCGAAAGTGCCGTAATTTTATATAATCCGCTCATGTATCCGATCATCCAGGCACCAGATATGATTTTGCGCAACGCGGCCCAGGCAGTTGACTTGCCCGCGGACAAACTTCAAAAAATTATTGAGGAAATGCGCCGCACCCTGATTATCCAGAAAGATCCCGAGGGCGTAGGCCTGGCCGCCAATCAGGTAGGGCTTCCTTACCGGTTGTTTTTAGCCCGCTTTGACACCAGAAAAAACTCCCCAGTTCATGTTTTCATTAATCCGGAAATTTTGGAGCATAGCGAAGAACTTGTTCATGATGACCATAAAGGCCCGTTGGAAGGCTGTTTATCTTTGCCAAAATATTATGGCGTAGTTAAACGCTACCAATGGGTAGATCTTAAATATTTTGAACTCACTAGTCACCAGAACCTAGAACCTAGAACCTCTCGTTTTGAGGATTTTCCGGCTACTGTCATCCAGCACGAAATGGACCATTTAAACGGCAAGATCTTTGTGGAAAGGATCCTGGAACAACAGGGAAAACTGTATAAAGTGCTATCGAAAAAAGGAAAGTCGGCCAAAGGCCGATCCGCCTCTGGCGGAGAAGACTGGGAGGAAATAGAATTATGAAAGTAGTATTTTTTGGCACATCGGATTATTGTTTACCCGTTTTAGATTCTCTAAAGACAAACTTTGACTTAGTAGAAGTAATTACCCGGGAAAATAAACCAGTTGGGAGAAAACAGGTTTTGACTCCGTCAGCAACCAAAGTTTGGGCGCAAAAGAATAATATTTCAATAAGCACCTTAAAAAACTTAGGCGGCTTGAGTCACTTAAGTTGGGATCTTGGTATTGTGGCCGATTTTGGAGAAATGATCCCGGAAGAATTTTTTTCTCTCCCCCGCCTCGGAACATTTAATATCCACTTTTCAAAACTCCCTGATCTGCGCGGGGCGTCTCCGGTTCAAACCGCTCTGCTGCGCGGTGATACAACCGCCTGGATAACCATTTTTAAAATTGAAAAAACTTTGGATACCGGGCCAATTTTGTGGCAGAAAGAGTATCCCATTTTACCGGATGATACTGCGGGAACTCTCTACGCCCGGTTGTTTGAAGAGGCAGCCAAATGCTTACCAGACTGTATTAAGAATTATGCATTAAGTATTATGCAAAACAAAAACATATTGGTCGCTCAGGATCACTCAAAAGCCACATACTGTCAGAAACTAACAAAGCAGGATGGCTTTGTTAAATGGACTAGCTTACTAGAACCTAGAACCTATGACCTCTTCAGAGCTATGACTCCCTGGCCCGGAATTTGGACCATTAAAAATGGCAAGCGGATGAAGATTCTGAAGTGTCATCTGGAAAATAATAAGTTGGTGCTTGATGAAATCCAGTTTGAGGGGAAGAAACCGCAGAAATATGTTCAGAGATGACTCGATCTAATACAACTCTTTCTCCATCAAAAACAGAAGCGAATTCCTCTGGAGTCACAACTGAATCCTCCTTGGCTTTGTTTCTCCTGTCCCCCCAAAATCACTTTTTTATGAACGGAAGATAGATATTATGTGTTTGCGGTGCCGGAGAGATTTCTCTTTTTTCCGCATATATCCCTGAGTCACTGAACGCTTTATTACTCCAACCCGAGTAAACGGTCCAAATAGAACCATTACTTGAGGAAGCTCTGGGGAAAAGTTCACTCCTGTCAGGTTTGGTTGAAAAATGCTGGTCCCAAACACTTAAATCTCCCGGCTTCATGTTTGCCTGCCAGACATCCCGATCTTCGCCCGGTTTGTTCGGAACGGTTTTGCTTACCGAACTTGATAAATGGAGCATTCCGCCAGGTAAGACACAAATATCCGGAGCATCAAAGGCCAAACGCTCGTTTGTTGAAGTCGGAGGCGTAATGCTGGCCATCCTAATTTCTCCTGAAGCTCTATTGATAACATAATACGTATAAGATGGGGCGCCATAGTTAACGGCGGTGACGATATCAAAGTGAGAAGTAGAAACAGCAGACTGTGCTGTATTGAAAGGCTTTCTGACCAGAAGCTGTGGCTCTCCGATCGTTCCGTCCTTGGCTATTTTTGAATAATAAAGTCCGGATGAAGGTCTTTCTCCCCAGGACGGCCAACCTATCATCGTAACTACACCTTCGCCGTTTTCATTCATAGCTACTTTGGGAAATGCAAGTGAAGCGCTACTTTTTAAACTGACAGAGGTTGATGTGGTCTTTTTATCCGGGTCGAAAATAAAGGATTCCATTCTATGATCATATGGCCCAACAATATTTGTACAAATAATTAGAATTTTACCATCTGATAAACTTATGGCATTAGGATAGTATCTGGCTTCCGGTCTCAGATCAAAAGACTCTTCCTGTTTTCCGTCTGGACTAATCCACTGAGCTAAGAATC
>CAYJLJ010000003.1:0-21221 GCA_964371135.1 uncultured Gammaproteobacteria bacterium
GGAAAACGGTGTTTTTCCATAGCACTGAGAAATGCGGGGTCCCTCCATCGGCCAGTCCCAACTGCCGCTACCAAAAGTGTCGCCGCTGTTTTTGCCATAACAGGCGCCACTATCCATCGCCAGTGACTGACCGCGCAAAAAATCAAAAGGGTTGGCCTCTGCGGAGTTATAATTAAAACTGTCCGCCTGGCTTTCGGCTAAGTTATAAACCCCAAAGTGCAGATGAGGACCGGTTGAGAAGCCCGTGTTACCCATCATGCCAATAATGTCGCCCTTCTTCACGTCTTTTTTCCCGGTAAACTGCGCCGTGCGGATGGCATCCAGTTCTCTTTGAGCATCGGAAAGAAGCTGCTGATAGCGCTTTTCATCATTTTTCGTAACTGTTAAAAGTGCTTGTTTTTCGGTATTTTGCTGATCCAGTTTTATTTTTTGAGATTTTAGCTGGGCTGACAGAAGTTCCTGTTGTTTTTTCTTTTCCTCAAGCAAAATTTTCTGGTCGTTATAGTTTTTCCGGCTGGCGGCCATTTGAACCAGAACCTGCTTATCATGTTTTTGGATAATGCGCATATATTCAAACCGCTGCCAGAAATTTTGGAAATCAGAGGCTGACAGGAGAAAAAGGACAGGATCCGTGCGCCCTTCGACATAGGTTTGAGCAATCCGGTTTGCCAAAACATTTGAAACTGTCGTTAAACTTCCCTCCAGAACGTTAATTTTTCCCGAAACCGAAGAAATATTGTCTGCCAGACGGTCGAGCTTCGCTTCAGTTACGGCAATTTGCGACCGGGTTAAGGAGATTTGAGAATTAATTAGATCTATTTGTGAAGACAGAGTTTTTCCCTGGGTCTGGGTTTCAGAAACTTTTTGAGAATAACAGTCAACTTTGTCCTGGCCGCTCTTCGCCGCGCACGCGTCATCTGCCCGGACGGATTGCCGATGGGCAAAAAATATTGCAACAAGTAGTAAAAAGAAAGTTAACCTTTTAAGTAGCGCCATACTGCTAGAAAACTACCTGTGACTCCGACCAGTCCTCCGCAGACTACGGCGCCAGCCAAAACTTCCAGCATAAACACCGGCGGGACCGGCAGAAGGGCAACGCCCGCAAAATAGGGCAAAAGATACGGTGTCAGAAGGAAAATAAAGCAATAGAGAATGGACCAGGAAATCACTGCTCCGAAAAAACCATAGAAAAATCCTTCCAGCAAAAAAGGCAAACGGATATAGCCGTTGGACGCTCCAACCAGCCTTTCCACTTCAATTTCTTCTTTGCGCAGGGCAATTTTCATTCCGACGATAGTTAAAATCGTAAACAGCGATGTCAGAACCAGAAAACTAATAAGAGCCAGACCGCCTTTGCGAATCTTGTCCAGAACTCCGATCAAAGTGTTCACGACATCTTTTTGATAGGAAATATCTTCCACATTGGGCGCAGATTTAAGGATTTCGTAAAGTTCCGGCAGATCCGCCACATTTCTGGCCGAGACTTCCAGGCTGGCAGGCAGAGTGTTGGCCGTCACCAGCTCCAAAAGCAGCGGATCGGACTTATTGCGGTCTTTATATATTTCCAGGGCTTTTTCTTTGGAAACAAACTGGATGCTGGCCGTCTTACCTGTATTCTGGAGGCTGGTTACAGTGTCAGCCACCTGGTCTTCACCGCTGACCGTGTCATTAAAAAACGCAATGACCTGGGGTTTTTGTTCCAGATAGGTCAAAAGGGTTTGCGATCCGAGAGAAAGCAGCAGAAAGACAAGCCCAACAAAGCCGGTCAGAGTCATAATCATAATGGCCGCTGCCGCCTGATAGGGGCTCCTTCTCATATGTTGCCAGGTTACTGATAATTGATGCTTCATTCGCGGTACTTCCCTTTCTTGTCCGAAATAATTTTGCCCTCTTCTAATCTTACTACGCGCTTATTCAATTTGTTGACGATTTCCGGATTGTGCGTCGCCATAATAATTGTAGTTCCGTTATCATTTATCTTTTTGAGAATTTCCATGATTTTCCAGGCATTTTCATCGTCCACATTACCGGTCGGTTCATCAGCAAGAAGATATTTTGGATCCCCGGCCAAAGCCCGGGCGATGGCTGCTCTTTGCAGTTCTCCGCCGGAAAGTTGAGCCGGAAAACAATCGGCTTTTTTGGCCAAACCAACCAGTTCCAGTTTTTCCCGGGATTCCGTTTCCACCTCTTTGGCGTTTTTCCCCAAAACCCAAAGAGACAAAGCCACATTTTCCAGAATGCTTCGGTCAGAAAGCAGTTTCAGATCCTGAAAAACGCAGCCGATTTTGCGCCGCAGTTGGATGACTTTTCCGCCGGAAATCTTTTTCAGGTCGTGCTCGTCAATTTGAACCTGGCCGGAGTTTGGAAGAAAATTGCGCAGCAGCAGGCGAAGAATCGTGGTTTTTCCGGCTCCTGACGGCCCGACCAAAAAGACGAATTCCCCGTCAAGAATTTCCAAATGAATATCATTGAGAGCTATTGTCCCATCGGGGAATTTTTTGGTGACGGAGTCAAGTTTGATCATTAAAGAACTTTGATCCGGCCGGCGTCCATAAGCCACCCGGCTTTCTGACCCTGGAAAGTTTCTCCCCAGACCTGCACCTTTTTGCCGGCATACTTCGAAAGGTCAATAACCGATGAGGTCAGATAAACATTTTGTGAGGCGTCGCCGCGAACCAAAATATATGTTCCTTCAGTGGTGATTTTCCCGTCATTTTCCGCAACGGTTCCTGTGGCCGTATCGCGAAAAGTTGAAGCGTCTTTGACCCCTTCTTCTGTGGGAGTTTGAACCACTTCCACGTTTTTCCCGGCCAATCGGACTGTCCCGGCCGTGTTTTTCCTGAAAAGCAGGTATCCGGACAAAAGTCCCAAAAGAACCGGAACCAGAAGAATCAGAACGAATTTTTTGTCCATTTTTGGCACTGCAACAGACGAAGTTCCGTCCAAAGGTTTAATTACTGTTGTCTCTGCCTTTTCTGATTTAATTTCCTCTGTTTGCTTAGTTTTAATTTCTTCCATGATTATCCGCGAAAATTCGTAACAAATTCGTGTAAATCCAAATGTGCTATGAGAAGAAGTGTAGTTCAGTTTGGATGAAGTTGTCAAGGCGCCCGTCCAAAACGGCGTCCGTATCGGATTCCTCATAATCCGTCCGCAAATCTTTGACTAAATGATAGGGATGCAGCACATAAGATCTGATCTGATTTCCCCAACCCGGCGTCAGATGGACCCTCTTCAGCCTGGCGGCTTCCTCTTTGGCTTTGTCTTCTTCCAAAGCCAGAAGTTTAGCCTTTAGAATTTTCATGGCAATCTCCCGGTTGCGGCTCTGATCCCGCTCTTTTTGCGAAGTTACTACTATTCCTGTAGGCTTGTGGGTTAAACGTACAGCACTACTCACCTTGTTCACGTTTTGCCCCCCATGTCCACCACTTCTAAAAAAGTCCCAGATTATATCCTTTTCTTCAATGACTACTCCGGACTCCGGACTCCCGACTTGTTCCATTATCGGCATCACTTCTACTAATGCGAACGATGTTTGCCGCAGATGATCTGCGTTGTAGGGCGACTGGCGCACCAGTCGGTGGACCCCCGCTTCATGTTTAAGAAGGCCGTAAGCATTTTGACCAGTTACTTCGAAGGTAACAGTCTTAATCCCCGCTTCTGAACCCGGTTCATACTCAATTTCTTCCAGCTTCCAATTTTTAGATTGAACAAATTTTGTATACATCCGGTAAAGCATTTCCGCCCAATCCATCGCCTCCACCCCGCCCTGGCCGGAATGAATGGAAACCAGAGCATTGGAAGTATCATATTTTCCAGATAGGTAGAGTTGAGTCTCCAACTCTTTAACCAATATCTCCTCTATCTCACCTTTCTCTAATTTTTCTAATTTCGCGATCAAGTCCTGCAGTGCTGCCAGCTTTTTGGCTTTTTCCGTCGCCGTATTTCTGTCCGCCCAAAACTCCGGCTTTTCCATCTCCGCTTCCAACTCCCGCGCCTCCCGTCTTTTCTCATCGGGATTTAATTTCTCCAAAATCTTCCTGGCTTTTTCCCTCAGATCTTCCATATAAGCTGTAATAATAGAACACTTACCAAAATTAACCAAGCCAATACAAATAATTTTTTATTTGTATACCACCCAAAGCCTTTAAATGAAAAATTTAACATGGGATAAAATGGTTTTTGGGAAAAATCGTCATTGTGAGAAAAAAAATCAACCACACAATGAGACAGATATCCAAAAGTTATTACTAACCAATAGTCATGAAATATGAGATACGAAACAATACCTACGGGAAGTAAAGCAAAAAGCGAATGAGTTGACTGATATAAAATTCTATCCGCTTTTCCAAAAAATTTACCACCAGTAGTTAAATTTCTAAAATCTTCTAAAAACCTTTTGGGGCTTTTTCTTGATGAATGAATGCACTTCAAATATTGATAATAAGTTGTGCCAATTAAATCTGGAAAAACTGCGGCTACTGATCCATATACTGAATATTCACCCGTAATTATCCTTGAAACAGTAGCTCCAACAATTAAATGATAAGTAAAATCCATAAACCTATTACACTTCAATCGGTGCGGATTTTTCTTTAATTTCTTTCATTATTTTACCGCGTATTTTTCATTGATTTGATTCTACCGAAGATTGACAAAAAATGATACAATTACGTTGCTCGAAAACGTCAGTGTTGATGCGGTCCAGCGCAAGTTGGATCTAGGGCCAGCCCCGAATAGGGATAACCAAGCCAAGACAGCTTGGTTTTTATTTGTCATTGCGAGGAGTGAACGACGAAGCAATCTTCTAACGTTTCAACGTAGTAGTGTTTTACTACGCTACAAGAATAAAGCTTACATAACTGAGGTACCGGTCGGTACATTAGTTATGCAAATAGAATAAATATGGTTAAATAGTATTGTGATTAAACTTCTTTTTATTCACCATTCAACTGGGGCTAATTTAATTGCTCAGGGAAACTTACGGAAACTCTTAAAAGAAAAATCGCCAAATATTGAGTTTTGGGATCACAGCTATAACTTATTGCCACTCTGGCAGATTACAGCAAGAGTTATCCCGTACTACACCGGGCTTTGCGACAAAGATGGAAAACTTACAGGAACTGACTACAAAATCAAGATAACAAATACCGACCCGCAAGGTTATGCTGATTTATTCAGTCAAGAAATATCGTGGCTAGCTGAATACGACATTATTATGTTTAAATCCTGTTTTCCGGTGACAAAAATTGAAACGGATGAGCAGTTACAGCATTACAAAGATCGCTATTTAAAAATTCGGGAAAGTATCGACAAACTCCCCAATAAAAAGTTTTTCCTTTTTACCCCGCCGCCATTACGCGCGGAAATGACAAAACCAGAATATGCGCAAAGAGCAAGAAACTTTGCAAACTGGCTGAAGTCTATAGAATACTTAGGAGAAAGAAAAAATATGGTTACTTTTGATTTTTTTGACTTTCTGGCTGATAAAGACAATTTTCTAAAAAAGGACTATTGTCCGTTAATTCCGTTTGACTCTCACCCAAACAAAAGAGCAAATCAGGAAGTAGCCAAAGAGTTAGTTAATTTCATCAATCGTGTCACAAAATAAATTTAACCCTTTTGAAATTGCAAGAAACCACTTAGCTCGAGCCACTGGAAAAACCAGCGAAGTAATCGGTCCAGCCGACGAGGAATTAAGAAATCAGAGACTAAAATTTATAGAAGAAGTTTCAAGTTGGGATCAAAAAAAGAAAGATCAAGTTATTGCCAACCTAACTAAAAGGGTCGAACGCTTAGAAAATTCCGGAAACGGAGGTTCTTCTGAACTTCGCTGGAAAATCAGTGTGTTACTCCTTGAGTAATTTTAATCCGATAGACCAAACAATGCTCGTTTCACTCACTCCAGGATGACGTGAAATTTAATAAGGTGTAAAAAATCACTATCTAAAAACGTCCGTATGGTCGCGTCCCGCCTAAGGCGGGACTAGGGTCAGCCGCCTTCGGGGCGATAACCAAGCCAAGACAGCTTGGTTTTTATTTTCAAAAATTGCCTCTTGTATATAAATATTTAAAATCTATCATTGCCATATGCTTGTCTACCAAATCATGATTATTATTGTGTTATCAACTCTTTATTGCTTCATGACGTTTCTGTTTTGTAGAAGATTTGTAAAAGAATTTAGTTTACCAATGATGTTAATATTCCCTTTTATCGTCTTTTCCGCTGGCTTTGCATTTCGACTTTCAGGAAATAAATCGATTATAGATATAGGCTATTTTGCTACAGAATCAGCGTCGGTATTTCTTTATGCTCTTTTTACCGGGGCCTTAATATTGGGACAGCTTAAGTTTTGGAAAAAATGACACTACTTTAACCTCGAATCAATTTCTCTTTTAAATTCATCAACAGTGAGACAGCCGGTGAATTTGGTACCGTTGATAAAGAAGGTCGGAGTAGCAGAAATTCCCGCCTTATTCCCGTCATTTTGATCATCAAGTACTCTCTGGCGCACCGAATCGGAATCCAAATCTTGGGCAAACTTAGCGGTATCCAGTTCCAAATCTTTGGCGTAGTCCGCCAGCACGTCCTTGTTTAGAACCAAATCCCGGTTTTTCCCAAATTCCGCAAAAAGCCGGTCATGCATTTCCCAGAATTTGTTTTGCAGACCCGCTGCTTCTGCCGCCTCGGCGGCCAGGAAAGCATATTGATGTGACGGCAAAGGAAATTCACGATAAACAAAACGGACGCTTTTATCTTTGTAATCGGCAAGTGTTTTGTTTAACGCGGGTTGAGCCGCCTGACAGGCAGGACACTCAAAATCTGAAAACTCCACAATGGTAACTTTCGCTTCTTTTGGACCTTTATAGTGGGAATTATCTCTGACCAGAACAGAGGTGTCTGCTGCCAGAGTTGAGGGATTATTGTTAGTATTTGGAAAAGTTCCTTTGCCCAACGTAAAGGCCGCTGCAAAAATCAAAAGCAGGGTTGCCCCGATCACTCCGGCAAAAATCTTATTTTCTGTGCTCAAGGTTTTCATGGCAAGGCTGATTTTATCACACTAGAAGTAACTTATGGCGAAAAGCCCCATCGCCCCGCCCAACAGAAGCCCGCCAATGGTGTCGCTGGCCCAATGTTCCCCCAAATAGATCCGGGAAACAACCATGGCAGCAGCGTATAGAAAAATCACCACCCGAAGCAATTTTCCCCTGGCTTTTACAAACTTGCCAACAAGAAAGGTGCTCACGACTGCCAGGAAAATCGTCCGACTGACGTGCCCGGAAGGAAAAGAACTGCTGGTGGAAACATAGGAAGTCGGAAAAGAAAAGGGCAAAGTATAGCGGAAAAAATCTTTTGGCGGACCGGGGTGATAGAGCCCCAATTTTCCGATAAATTCAAAGACGAGAATCATTCCAAAGAAAACCAGGGAAAAAAAGATTTTTTTCTGCCGGCGAAAAACCCACAGAGCCAAAAGTAAAACAACAAAGCTGGTGATTTCGAAACTGCCCAATAAAGAAAGAAGTGAAAGAGGGACGTCCAAAATCCGGGGCATTATGGCTTGGAAAAATTCTGTGGCGGCCGGATCGAAAATGGCAAACGTTCTTCTGGCTTCCAGAACTAAGACAGCCAGAAACATCAGAAAGGCCAGAACTCCGGCAGAAAACAATTTGAAATTTTTTGGCAGGGTATTTGCCTGACGAAATTCCTTCAACACGTAGTCGGCTATTTTCGCCATGCAATTATGTTAACACAAAACCTTGGGTAAAATATAACGGTCCCGGGCCACAATTTCAGCGGGCCTATTGTAAAATGCGCGGGTGAGAAGTTGCATACCGCCAGAGTATAACACTGGAAAAGCGGTGTTTTGTAGTAGAGAATTTGTAGTTTCCCCCGCCGTTTTAATTCCCCGAGTTGAAACTGAAGAAATAATTAATTTAGTCTTAAGTCATTCTGGCCGGGTCCAGAATCTCCCTACTATTGCCGACGTAGGAACTGGTTCAGGATGTATCGGCATTACACTAGCCGAACTACTACCCGCCGCAACAGTTTACCTTTCGGACATTTCCGATCTGGCCCTGGCAATCGCCCGCAAAAATATTCAAACAAAAAATATTATTGTCCTAAATTCTAACCTGCTAACCAGCTATCCTACTCACCTGCTTTTCGACGTTATTGTTGCCAACCTTCCCTACATTCCAAGTAAAAGAATACCAAGATTATTAGCTGCTGTCCGAAAATATGAACCGGTCTTAGCTCTCGACGGCGGCCCGGATGGAACACTATTAATAAATAGGTTGCTTAATCAGTTACCCGCCCATCTCAAACCCGGCGGGTTAGCTATTCTGGAAATCGACGACACCCATACTCTCAAAAAATTCCACATTCCAAATTCCATGACTGCTGAAATTAAAAAAGATCAGTTTGGAAGAAATAGATTTCTCTTAATAAGGAGTGTCTAATTTGGATAGTGGCACTTTTTGTACTTTTTTCCCGACCCGCACCAACACGGATCATTACGGCCGAGGCCATGGCCCCGAGCAGAGTCGAGGGGTTTTTGCTCTATCGCTTTTGCTTCCTGTTTTACTCCGCCTTCCACATTTTCAATTTGAGCGGCATTGGTAGTCATATTTTGCATTTGAGCAATCTGTTCAGGGGTCGCCACGGCAATTTTGTAGATCCGGTGGACGATTTCGGTGTCGATAGCGGCCATCAGCTGTTCAAACATGGTGAAGGCCTCGGACTTATATTCCACAAGCGGATCACGCTGACCATAACCGCGTAGCCCAATCCCCTCGCGCAAATCATCAATGGATTCCAGGTGTTCCATCCAGAGCGTATCAATAACCCGCAGCATTTCCTGCTGTTCAATATATCTTATGATCTGTTCTCCCATCTGTTTTTCCCGGCTTTCATAAACATCATGGGCAATTTTTTGGAGCAAGGTACCAGGTTCTAGGTTCTGGTGACTGGAAAACTGCTTAACAATTTCTTTTCTCGAGTTCTCATCGAAGGGAATGATTGTGGCGAATTCATCTATAATTTTCTGGTGGGCGTCGGTATCAAAATTATTTGTAGGATTTACCGTAACCAGTGACTCGATTTCTTTATCAATCTTTTCAAGTATTTCATTTTTAAGTTCTAGTCCCTGGCCACTAGAACCTAGCACCTTTCTTCGCATTCCATACACAATTTCCCGCTGCTTGTTCATGACATCGTCATAGTCCAGAAGGTGTTTGCGGGAATCAAAATTAAATTGTTCAACTTTCGATTGAGCCTGTTCAATGGCCCGGGAAACCATGCCGTGTTCCAGCGGCTGATCTTCAGGAATATTAAAAAATGTCATCAGTTTGGAAACCTGGTCACCGCCAAAAAGCCGCATAATGTCATCATCGAGCCCTAAGAAAAATCGGCTCGAACCCGGGTCCCCCTGACGGCCGGCCCGGCCGCGCAGCTGATTATCAATCCGGCGGGATTCGTGCCGCTCGGTCCCAATAACGTGCAGGCCCCCAAGCTTTACCACTTCTTCATGGTCCTTTTCCCATTTTTTCCACTCCGGCGTCCCGCTCATGGGCTGGCCGTCGGCTGCTTTTGGCGTGTTGCCGCCCAGAATAATGTCCACACCCCGCCCCGCCATGTTTGTCGCCACCGTCACGGCTCCTTTGGCTCCGGCCTGAGACAAAATAGCGGCTTCTTTTTCGTGTTGTTTAGCGTTAAGAATCTGGTGGTTAATGCCTTTATGGCGCAGGAACTGGGAAATAATTTCATTGCGCTCGATGGAAGTTGTGCCCACCAAAACCGGCCGGCCGCTTTTATGCATTTCTTCAATTTCGTGGACAATGGCGGCGTATTTTGCCCGCTGGGTTTTGAAAACCTGGTCAGACATATCAGCCCGAACCATTTGGCGGTTTGTGGGCACTACGATTACATCTAACTTATAAATTTTGTGAAACTCTTCCGCTTCTGTGACGGCGGTTCCCGTCATCCCGGCAATTTTTTCATACTTGCGAAAATAGTTCTGCAGAGAAACAGTCGCCAGGGTCTTCGATTCCTGTTGAATTGGCACACCCTCCTTGGCTTCAACCGCCTGATGAATGCCCTCACTCCACCTTCGCCCCGGCATGAGTCGGCCCGTGAATTCGTCCACAATAACCACTTCATTCTCCCGAACAATGTAGTCGCGTTCTTTTCGGTAGAGAGTTTTTGCCTTCAGTGCGGCCTCAATATGATGAACTGTATAAAAATCTTTCTCATAAATATCTTTTGTACCCAAAAGTTGTTCAATCTTGCCCACTCCGTGGTCAGTTAAATGAGCCGTTCGTAATTTTTCATCGATCACAAAGTCCAATTTCGGCGTCAGCTTTTCCACCATCTGGGCATATTCGTAATATTTTTGGGTCGTCTCTCCCTGCGGAGCAGAAATGATATGCGGCGTCCGGGCTTCGTCAATTAACACCGAGTCTACCTCGTCCACAACAGCGTAGTGAAATCCCCGCTGAACCAACTCCTGCGCATTTCGGGCCATGTTGTCGCGCAGATAGTCAAAGCCAAATTCAGAATTGATGCCATAGGTAATGTCCGCCGCGTACGCTTCCTTGCGGGAAATGGGACGCAAATGCCGCAACCTCCAATCGGAAGCCTTCTCATCTGTAAAATCGGGGTCAAAAATAAGCGATTGATCGTGGATAATGGCGGAAGTCGACAAACCCAGAAGATGATAGATCGGCCCCATCCACCCGACGCCGACTTTGGTCAGATAGTCATTAACCGTCACCAGATGAACACCTTTCCCGGTCAGAGCATTAAGATAGAGCGGCAGGGACGCCGTCAGGGTCTTGCCCTCTCCGGTTTTCTGTTCGGCGATCTTGCCCTGATGCAAGACAATGCCGCCAAGAATCTGCACATCAAAATGACGCTCTTTGTTGGTGCGATATGAAGCCTCGCGAACCAGGGCAAAAGCCTCGGACAGCAAATCATCAAGCTTTTCTCCCTTCGCCAAACGCTTTTTGAGCTCTTCTGTCTTTTTGACAAAGTCCTTGTCCTTGAGCTTTTTTACGGCATTTTCAAAGTGATTGGCCTCTTCGACCAGCGGCAGGAGATTTTTGACTTCCCGGTCATTAATATTGAGAAATTTGGAAAAAATATTGAGCATTTAGTGCTGTCATTCTATCACATAAGTGGTGTTCGAATAACTTCTTCCCGGCTCCAAATGATTAATGATAATTTTCCCGCCGGCAAGAACCATTTTTTTCAGATTTTTAATCTCCACTGCTTTTTCTCCAATATAGGTGTCGACAAGAATTAGATTATATTTACAACCCGGACGGAATTTTCTGGCATCGGCGATCACTATTTTCAGATGGGGGATTTCCTCCAGGCTGAAGTATTCTTTTCCCACTTTTATCATCACCGGATCGATTTCCACACCGGTTATTTTTATTCCGGGAAACTTTTTAGCCAATATGCTTGCTGCACTTCCACAACCAAGGCCAAGAATTAGGGCGTCTTTAGGAGATTGCTTCGCTTTGCTCGCAATGACGTTAAGAGCTTTTTGCCAGACCGCTTTGACTAGTGGGCCCGATTGTTCCACACCTCCGGCCCAGACCGACTTTTGCCAGATGAAGCTTTTGACCTTAATGGTTCCGTTATATTTGGAAGCGTAAGCACGCGACATCGATTATTTTTTGTAAAAACTGGGGATAAGTGTAACCGGCAACCTTAGCCGACCGGGTCGCTCCGTCACCTGGTCCGATGGCAGGGTTAGCATTGACTTCTAAAATATATGGCTGTCCGTCCTCACTCAGGCGGAAATCAACTCTGGTATAGTCAAAGCAGCCGGTAGCCTTAACTGCCGCTACCGCGGCTTCCCGGATCTTTGTTTCCAGATCGCCGGGCAACACTGCCGGACAGGTGCCGACAGTTTCTTTATAATTCACACTGTTTTCCTCCCATTTCGCCGCAAAGTCCACGATTTTATATTTGCCGGCAAAAGATGATCCAAAAACAATTTCCGAAACCGGAAACGCCACGGCATCATCGCCATTTCCCAAAACCGTGACGTTTAATTCCCGGCCCTCAATATATTCTTCAGCAAACACCGGTTGAGAGTATTTTTCAAGAAGATAGGCCACCTGATCATAAAGGTCGGCCGGATTATCAACCACCGACTTTTCATTAATGCCTACACTGCAATGTTCGCTGCTGGGTTTGACGATAAGAGGAAATTTGGTTTTCTGATCCCAACGGGTGTTAGTATCGGGAAAAACCTGAAACGGCGGCGTTAAAAGATCATGGGCATGGAGAGTTTCTTTGGTCGCGATTTTGTTATCAGTTAAAATTATGGCCTTACTGTTGGAACCGGAGAAAGGTTTTCCGGTACGAGCCAGGAAATCGGCTACCTCAGCCTCACTTTTATCAGCACTGCCAATACCATAGGCATTATTAAAGAAGAAGTCTGTTTCCAGTGATTTTAGTTTCCCGACGGTATTTTCATTTAGTTCGAAAAGCTCTCCCCTGACTACTTCGGCAATGGCTTTTGCTGTTTTAACCGTATCGTCATCTGCCAATAAATCTCTGGGATCTCCATGTTCGAGCGTTTCGACCTGATTATAAACAACGGTAATTTTCATTCTAGTTATATCTTTGGGCGGCGATATGGGCCAGTTTGCCAATAAACTGGCTGTAACTCAGCCCGGAAGCTTTTGCTGACCGGGAAGCTCCCATTTGAGGCGAAATATCACAATTTAAATTCACTTCCAAAAAGAACGGCACTTCATCCCGGTTAGCCCGGATGTCTACCCGGGCATAATCCCGGCCGCCGCAGGCATAATAGGCCCTCAGGGACAGTTTTTCTATTTTTCGTCTTAGAGCAGAGCTGATTTTTGCCGGACAGATTCCCACCGTATGGCGGTAATACATCGACGACTCCAGCCATTTGGCCTTAAAATCTACAAACTTCGGCTTACCAACGTAAAATTTTCCAAAGGCGATTTCAGAAATTGGCAAGACCCTGGCCTGGTCACCGTTTCCAATGATTGTCACATTAAACTCCCGCCCTGCGATATACTCTTCAACTAAAACAGGCTGGTTATATTTTGTCAGTAGTCTCTTCACTCCCCGACGAAGTTGAGACATATTATTAATAACCGATTCGGTATTAATTCCGACGCTACAGTCTTCAGCCACCGGCTTGGCAAACAGAGGAAACTCCATTTTGGCCGGAAGGGAGTCGGGAATCGTTTCGAAAACCGCGTATGCCGGAGTGGGAATGCCGTTTTGTTCAAAGATTTTTTTGGTCAGAACTTTGTTGGTCGTCAAAATCAACGATGACGCGCTGGCTCCGGTGTATGGCAAACTCATCTGATCCAAAATCTCCGGAACTTTGTGTTCCGTTTTTGGAAGATTGCCGATGCCATCGCAAAGATTGAAAAAAAGATCTGTTTTTACTTTGCTTAAATCGCGGACATTATCCGGGGTCAGTTCAAAAATTTCCGGTTTATAGCCGTCAGAGGACAAGGCTTTTGCAATTGCCCGGGCATCCTCTTTGCCGCCCTCTTCGGCTAAAATGGCGTCTTTGTCGCCGCAGGAAAGAGAGGTGATTTCATTATAAAGAACTGTAACCTTTTTAGGTTTGCCCTTTTTTGTTTTTTCCCGACCCATAACTTTTCCAGAATAACAGAGAGTGAAAAAATGTCAACCCTGATATTTTAATTTTGAGGAAATTGTTTCGGAGAGATTATTTTCTTGCCGACGTATTTTTGCAAAACTTCAGGAATAGTCACGGTCCCGTCAGGGTTCTGGTAGTTTTCCATAATGGCGATAATTGTTCTTGGCCCGGTAATCCCCGTGTCATTCACGTTATGAACAAACTTTTTTTGACCGTCCTTATCAACAAATCTTGTGTTAAACCTTCTGGCTTGAAAATCCCAGGCATCAGTATCGCTGCCCATTTCCACAAAGGTTTTTTGCGCCGGCAGCCAAACTTCAAAATCATATTTTTTATAGGTGGCAAAGTAGCCGGCATCCCCGCTGCACATTAAAATAACATGGTATGGCAAACACAATTGCTGCAACAGCCATTCATTTATCGCTAACAGTTCATCCATCATTTCTTGGGATTTTTCCGGCACCGTCAATGTGTCCATTTCCAACTTGTCAAACTGATGGACTCTTTTAATTCCCCGGACATCTTTGCCCCACGAACCCACTTCTGAACGAAAACAGGAGGTGACGGCAAAGAATTTTTGCGGCAAATCTTGTTGTTCCAGAGTTTTGTCCATGTAATAGGCAAAAAGTGACGGTTCTGAAGAACCAACCAAATATAAATCCCTGTTCTCTTCAACATTTTTGTTTTCAATTTTGTAAACTTGGTCGGCATCGCCGGGAAAATGAGACGTGCCGTAAAGGACTTTATCTTTTACCAGAAGCGGCACAACCATTGGGGTAAAACCTTCCTTAAGTAGCTTTTCCTTTAATAATTCAAAAACCGCATACTGGATAAGGGCGGCTTCGTTTTTCAGATAGTAGAAACGGCTGCCGGAAACCTTGGCGCTTTGCTCCAAATCTATAATGTTTAGTTCTTGGCCTAACTCAACATGGTCTTTTGCTTCAAAATCCAATTTAGGCATCCATTTTTTGGAGAAATCTTTGAGGCCCAGTTTTTCTTTAGGTAAGTAACCCTCTTTTGGCGTCCAAGCCTTTATTTCTAAATTATCATTTTCATCTTTCCCCAATGGAACGTCAGAGGCAAGCATGTTAGGAATCCAATCCATAACCTCCTGCCATTCCTTTTCCACCTCCGTCAGTTCATCTTCCAAAACATCGATACCCTCTTTTATCTTTTTGCCTTCTTCGATCTTTTCTGGTGTTCGGTCTTTAGCTTCTTTTAAAGTTTCAGCCAGCCGGTTGCGGGCAGCACGCAATTGTTCAATTTCAAAATTTAATTTCGTTTTTCGGCTGTCAAGTAAAAGGAGTTTATCCACGTCCGCTTTTACCGGGTCGACGTGCCGGTTCAAAATATTTTGCTTTACATCTTCCGGATGTTCGCGAATGAATTTGATGTCTAACATAATCTTAAGCATCTTAAGACACTTAAGTCATTTAAGCAACTTACAATCCAAGATCCCCTGAAATTTCCCGCATTGCTTTCAAGGCAATCTCCACAAATTCGGGCAAGGGAATTCCCAGCTTTTCTTCGCATTTGATTATATCCTCCCTTTTTGCCCCGGCGGCAAAGGATTTGGTTTTAAATTTTGCCAAAATTTTTCCCACGGTTACTTCTGATAATTTTTTAGCAGGTTGTACCAGCGTCGTGGCCACTATCAATCCCGTCAGTTCATCGCAGCAAAACAGCGACCACTCCATTTGGTTTTTCGGCTCTTCCCCGCGATGCGACGCGCCGTGCGATTTGATGCCGTCAAGCAGTTCAATATCTGTCTCTCCCAACTCACTGACCCACCTCGCCATTAAAATCGAATGGTTGGGCATGTCTTCCTTTGTCTGTTCATAATCGCCGTCGTGAAGAAGACCAACTATTCCCCAAATATCCTCATTTCCACCAAAGTGTTTGGCCAGGGCACGCATCACTGCCTCAACAGAATAGCAATGCCGCCGCAAATTCTGATTTTGCATTTTGGAATGGAGAAGATCGATAGCTTGTTGTCTGGTAATTGTCATGGGTTTAAGAAAGACTTTTTAGAAACTATCGGGCGGCCAATTTCTTTTTCTAATTGCTTTCTGGCATTCCCTGCAATTTTTCCACCCCGGTTTGCGTCTTCTTTTAGTTTTGGTACGCCTTTTGAGTTTTCATTACGGTGAATTTCTGTTGTGGATCTTTCCCCAAGCATCGTAAAAATTAACTCAAAATCATCCATGTGATCGCGCAGGTTTTCTCTTTTTAAACCTTTAAGTTTTTTGTATTGGCTTGGAGTAACTCCAAACGAGGCTTTAGAAATCTCTGCGGTTAAAATTTCATAATCTTTTTGCTGTTGCGCTCCTCGTTTTTGCCACTCGTCAGTAAGTTCATCACGGATGACAATCCCGCGCATCCGGTTTTCAATCCAGTCGTCCGGATAACCTTTCAATTTATAAAGTAATCGGGTTCTTTTTTGTCCTAACTCCGGATTCTCAATTTCTTGAATTCGTTCAAATCCCACCTTCGCCAGCCAACGTTTAAATGGTTCTGCGTTTGGGGAAGGGATTGATTGGACAATGCGAAAAATTGTTTCAGTATTACCACAATCAGTTTCGCGTAATTTCCCATCAGGAGCCTCCAATTTCAACTGTCCGATTTTTTCGGACACTTCAGAGTAACCCTCTTTTATTAATTTACTTTTTAAATCACCCCAGTACTTCCTGGGTCTGTCTGTTCCGCTTAAAGCCTCAATCACGTCCACTACAGAAAACCACCACTCATTTTTATGGATTATCCTTCTAATCTTTTTTCCTTTAAACAGTGCGATTTTTAAAGGCTCTTTCATTCACTTTTTACCCCAAAGTACGAGATCTTTCGTTAATTTATCGACCTGATCTTTTGGTCCGAAAACTCCAATTCCGGCGTAAACAATATCTTTTTTATTTTTCGTCAAAAGCACTTCTTCAAGTTTTCTATCATCAGTCGTCTCCATCATTTCCGGGACATAATAGATATGTAATAGTCCACTTTCTTCCACCAGGTAAGATAATTCAGTCAATTGCGCTTGAGAAGCTGAAAGAGTAATTACTGGATATTGAGAATTTCGAGGCAGACATTTTCCATCTTTTGACAAGAAAAATTTGCCGGTATCAAAATTCGATTTCATTTTATTTCCTAAAAAGGCTGCAATATGCCCCGAAGTGTTCATCACTTGCCAGGCGGGCAGATCTCTATCTATTATAATAACGAATTTTTGATCAAAATCCTGTGCCCGGAATAAATTGACTTCCTTCTCCGGTCTTAATAGCGGAAAAGCGATTACTTCGCGTATATTTTCCGTGTTCGTGAAGAACATAACCAACCTGTCAATTCCAAAACCAATCCCGCCCAATGGAGGCATTCCATATTCCAGAGCTTCAATAAAGTCTTCATCCAAAGGTTGTGCTTCCGCATCCCCTGCCCTCATATTTTTTTGTTCCACCTCAAACCTTTGGCGCTGTTCCAAACCAGAAGTTACCTCACTCCAGCCATCAAAAATTTCTTCCCCGCCAATAAAACCATTAAATCTTTCAACAAAGTTTTCCGGATCGCTTCTATGCTCCTTAGACAAAGGACTAACTTCGCGGGGTAAATCTATTGCCCAAATAGGACCTTCCAAAGTTGGGGCAACAACTTTATCAAAAAGCATATACAAGGCTTTATTTTTCGTCCACACGCCTGGAATTTCAACATGGTGCTTCTTAGTTAGAATATCTATTCCTTCTTTTGATATTAAGTCCCAATCGATATTAAAACTTTCGTTTGTTAGTTCTTTAATTGTCTTTTTCGGCCATGGCTGACCAACATCAATTGTTCTGTTTTTCACTGGAATTATAGTTGTGCCCAAAATCTCTATAGCTAAGAACTTCATCATTTCCTCTACCAGATCCATAACGGTAAAGTAATCGCCGTAAGCTATGTACCATTCAAGCATGGTGAATTCTGGTTGGTGGGCATGATCCATCCCTTCATTCCTAAAATTCCTGGCTATCTCAAATACTTTTTCATAACCACCAACTATCAATCGTTTTAAATATAGTTCTGGAGCAACGCGAAGATACATTTCTTGATCCAAAGCGTTTAAATGTGTGGTAAAGGGTTGGGCATTAGTGCCACCATAAAGATTTTGTAAGATAGGGGTCTCTACTTCGACAAATTCTTTTTGCCAAAGGAATTCTCGCAACTTTCGCTCTAGAAGCCATCTCCTATCCAGATTTTTCTTTGCTTCTCGGTTTAAAATTAAATCAAGATACCGCTTACGATACCTTTCTTCCACATCTTTTAGCCCGTACCACTGGCTTGGCAAAGGCTGTAAAGATTTGGCCAATAATTCATAGTTTTCAACATCAATAGTAGTTTCACCGGCTTTAGTAATGATAACCGTACCAGCGACGCCTAAGAAATCACCTATATCAAGAAGGTTCAAAAAATCATATTTATCATTTCCCAAAACATCTTGCCGAAAAAGCAGTTGAATTTTTCCAGTTTCGTCAGTTAGATCTGCAAAGGCTATCTTGCCATGCGTCCGGAAGGATAAAAGCCGGCCAGCGGTTCGAACTGTTTTTTCCAAAGAATCTCTGCTTTGAGCTACCGAGTGAGTCTTTTCAAATTTAGGTGGATAAGCTTTTATCCCCCGCTTCTCAATTTGCTCAAGTTTTTCTAAACGGGTTTTGCGCAAGTTTTCAATTGGCTCGGCCATAATAGCCTAATCTTAGCAGAGACTAATAGATGTTTGTAGGGGTGGTTCCGTGAACAGAAACACGGGTGCTTTCTTCCGGTTTGATATCAGTCCGGGAATATTTCCCCTCCGGCAGGACCGGATTGGTCCAATAGAAGAGTTTTTCCGCATTGGGAACGCTGATGTTCACGCATCCGTGAGACCGCGGTTTGCCAAAATCATTGTGCCAATAGGTCCCGTGCAGACCATAGCCTTTATAAAAGTACTGAACAAAGGGAACATTGGGCAGGTCATAAAATGTCCCGGCCGCCACATCTCCCCCCGTCATCCGTTGAGCCCGCACTTTGGCCCAGATGCGAAAATCGCCGGTGACAGTGGCAAACCAGGGCAAACCCGTGCTGACAGGAAATTCATAGACAACCCTGCCGCCTTCATAAGCGCGAAGTGTTTGGGTCGTTAAATCAACATCAATCCACTTTTCTTCATTGCTCTCCCCCAATACCCGGGCCGGGTTCTCACCAATTATTCGGGCAAGCTCATCGCCGGGAACAGGGACATCCTTGTTAAACCAGACGCCTTTTTGCGCCAGGGGATCAATTTGCCCTGAAGCAGCATAAATTTCCTGCATGAAGGTTTTGGAAGTAAGTTCCGACCGGGGCCAGCTGACAGCCGCAATCAAAATTACTAAACCTATTACCAGGGGAATAAAACGAACCATCACAAATAGATTACGGGCTTATCGTAAGAGTTGCAAGAAGGAAATGACAGGAGGAAAAAATTGATGCAGAAATTACTCTTGTTTTTATTAATGAAAGAATTAAAATATCCTGGCTATGTCAGATACAAAAGTGTTACAAGCTATTCTTGATGGACAAACTCAAATCCGCGAGGATCTTAAAAAAATAGAGAAGAATCTTGGTGACAGAATTGATAAAGTCGGACTGCAAGTTGCTAATTTAGAAGATGATTGCCCAACAAATGACGAGTTTACAAGTCTTGAGAAACGAGTCAAGAAGTTGGAAACAAATTTTGCTTCTGCCTAGGATTTTAACCCACGTTATAAATGATGCCAATTCATTTGAGAGAAGATTTAAGTAGCGCGTAGGGGAATCGGACCCCTTTTACCAGGATGAGAACCTGGCGTCCTACCGGTAGACGAACGCGCCTAAAACGAGGAAAGCATAAATGGGCCTTGACAGGTGGGACGACTAGTTTATAATAGCACAGCTACGTTAATTTGACTAGGTTCAGCCGCCTCAAAAGCCGGCTTTTTTTATCCATAAATATCCCATGAAAAACGATATTATTCTTGTTACTGCCGAAGGGCTTGAAACCCTAAAAAAAGAACTTGACGAGCTTAAAAACGTCAAACTTCCGGGGGTCATTTCCCGCGTCTCCAAAGCCCGGGAAGACGGCGATTTGTCCGAAAACAGCGCCTATCAGTTTGGCAAACAGGAACAGGAGTTTCTTCAAGGACGTATTGACGAGCTCGAAGAGATTGTTTCCAAGGCCACTTTGATTGAAAAACATAACGGCGGCTCTAAGGAGGGTGCGGTCGATATTGGCTGCAAAGTGACCGTAACCGTGGGTGGGAAAAAGCAAACCTATGATATCGTTGGCGACTGGGAAGCAAAACCGGCCGAAAAGAAAATTTCCGGCAATTCTCCGCTGGGCAAAGCTCTTCTGGGCAAAAAGGTCGGCGAAAAGACCGAAGTTGAAGCCCCCGCCGGCAAAATCACTTACACGATTACGAATATCGAGTAGTCTGTTCTCCTAATTTTATAACCTGCTAACTTTCTCGCCTACTGACTGACAAGCGGCACATAGGCCACAAAGCCCTTTTCATCGGAGAAAACCAGAACGGGCTGGAGAAAATTTTGGGCCGGATAGGGATCAAGATAGGCCGGATAAACTTTGCGAACGGTCACATTATTGCCGAAATTATCCGGCAGGGAGGCAAAAATGGCTTGGCCGGATTTGAGTCTTTCAAAAGCGTCAGCAGAAGAAATCGGCGGGTAGGTGCCAAAATTTTCCATATCCACGGCGGAAACCAAAAATCTGGCTTCCAAAACCCGTTTCTTGCTCTCCCGCGAGCCGGAGAAAAGAACCGAGACCAAACCCTGACGGTAATCAGGCGATAAAACCGGCAACTTGGCCGGGCCGTCTCCCGAATCTATATCCGCCCGGGTCAAAGTCACTCCGATCGCGTCGGCATTAGCCAGAGCCGTGGTAGAAACCAACGCTCCGGCATCAAATTTATAAAAAGACACGATCGGCTGGCCTCCCTGAAACTCCGGAGGCAAGATTCCCAAATTTTGGAAATATGACTGCGCCTCGCTGACCACCTGCTGGGTTGAAGAGAAATTTTTCTCATTAAAAAGCGCCTGGTCCGACAGATAATTATAGGTAAGCCGGAAATTCCGGGTCACTTCGTCAATATCAAGTGTCCGCAGGGGGTTGCTCTTATCCACAAACCGCCAGGCGGTCGGGGAAAAACGAGTGGGAATATCCCCAAACCCCAGGGTGGCCGCCGTGGCTTTCATTCGGTCAAAAGCGGCAAAAGATGAGCTGGGTTTAGGCATAAAATAAACTCTTAGGGTGTAAGGCAAGGCCGGTAAAGTGCCATCCGGGGTTTCCAGCGAATAACTAATGCTTGCCGACGGGGTGGCAATATTACTTTGCGCGGCCGGCAGAGGCAGACGGCCAAAAGCCATCGTCGGCGGCGGCGGAGGCGGCGGGAAAAGCTTGTTCCATAACCCCGTTGCGCTTCCCAAAATAACCCGCAGGATGATTCCCACCACCAAAAGAATCAGGCCAATATTAAACGCTTTGCGGGTGATGTATGCCGTTTCAGTCAGTGTTGTCATGGCAGT
>CAYJLJ010000003.1:21321-27714 GCA_964371135.1 uncultured Gammaproteobacteria bacterium
TATGAAAGTCCGTACCCGCTTCGCCCCGTCACCAACAGGAATGCCGCATATCGGACACCTTCGTACAGCAGCTTATGCCTACGCCCTGGCAAAACACAATAATGGAGATTTTATTTTGCGGATCGAGGATACAGATCAAAAGCGCTACGTTCCAGAAGCCATCGAGGTTTTAAAAAATACCCTGAAGGCATTTAATTTAAATTGGGACGAGTATTTTGTTCAATCTGAAAGACTGGCCATCTACCGAAAAGCCGCTGAAAAATTAGTCGAATTAGGGTACGCGTACAATTCTGATGGCGCCATCAAACTTAAAATCCCAAAGGACGAAACTATTTCTTATCGAGATTTCGTTTTTAGGGAAGAAATAAGTTGGAACACTAAAGACGTTTACGAACCAGTACTTCTCAAATCAGATGGATTCCCTACTTATCATTTGGCGGCTGCCGTCGATGATCACGAAATGAATATCACCCATGTGTTGCGGGGTTATGATTGGATGTCCAGTACACCAATCCATCTGTTAGTTTACAGGTATTTAGGATATGAAATCCCGGAAATCGGGCACCTGACAGATATCCAATCTCCCGAAGGTGGAAAATTATCAAAAAGAAAAGGTTCCACGTCTATACAAAATTTTCTTGACAATGGTTATTTGCCAGAAGCATTATTTAATTTTGTAATTTTGATGGGGTGGGCGCCAAAAGATAACCAAGAATTGTTCACACTTGCGGAATTTGTTGAAAAGTTTAACGAAAACGGTTTCCAAAAATCTAACCCCAGATATGTTCCGGACAAACTCAATTGGTTCAACCAGCAATACATTAAAAGACTATCAAACGAAGAGCTTATCCAAAAACTGAGTAAATTTAGTATTCACAATCAGGAAGAGATTAAAAAAATTGTTCATCTTGTAAGAGATAGATTGGTAACACTGAAAGATTTTGATAGTTTAGTAGAATATTTTTTCATGCGACCGCAAATAGTCCAGGATTTAGACAAAGAGATTCTGGACACGGCCAGAATGACACTTGAACAAAATTTTGACGGAAAATATCTGGAGGAAAAAGCCCGGGCGTTTTGCGCGCAGAAAAATATTAAAGTTGGGGAATATTTTATGACCCTAAGAGTCGCAGTCACAGGAAAAACAGCTACTCCCCCTCTCTGGGACATCATGCAAATTCTGGGAAAAAATGAGACACTGGATCGGCTCAAGGCTGCCCATGCAAAAACAACAACTTAATTCCGAACTGCTCCGCTCCCGGCTGAAGTTGAAAAACATTCAGGCGGAGCGAAAACTTCTGTCAGCCCATCCGGCCGTCGCCAGATTTAGGGCCCACGCGGTTAATTTGCTTACCTCCGGCGCATTGGCCAGCACCCTGCTTGTTTCCGCTCACACCGGCGCGCCCCAACTTAACACTGTTGTCCCGACCGCCCACGCCCTAAGCATTACCATTCCCCAGGATTTAAACAAGGACCTGCAAAATTTGTTAGCCGCAGTTATTCCCAAAGAAGTCCGCACTTTGACAGCCGACGAAGAAAATAAAGTTAGTGAAATATTAGAAAATATATATGGTGTAAAGGCTAAGGCCGGGCTTGAAGGCAATAAACTTAATGACGATTATGGCCGGATGGGGGCCGAACAGCATCTGCCCCGCTGGCCGGGGGACACCGCCGCCGCCCATGGAGATTTTATTGACAAAGGGATCACCCCGGGATTGGGCGGTTGGGGCTATGTCGGGGATGTTGAAACGGAAAAATGGTATGTGGCAGTGCAAACTCTCTATCTTCCCAACTGGAAAACTGATACCAGAAAACTGGCGCAGTGGTATAAACACCGAAGAGTAGTCGTGGTTAATCCGGCCAACGGGAAAGTCGTCGTTGCCGCTGTGGCCGATGCCGGGCCGTCCGACTGGACCGGAAAAAAGTTTGGCGGCTCGCCGGAAGTGATGGCCTATCTTGGTATAAACTATGGCATGCAAAATCATCCGGTTGTTCTTTTTTTTCTTGATGATCCGCAAAACTCTGTTCCTCTGGGGCCGGTAGAGTACAATATTAACGATGCCAAAAACCTTTTATAGCCATCTGACAAGAACTTCGGAAATTGTGGCAGAAATGGACCGCTACAAAATTGACGTGGTCGAAAAAGAGGAAATTATTCAACTGGCAAATGAACACATGGACTACCGGGTAATGCATGTCATTTTGACTCACATGCCAAAAGAAAAACACGGGAATTTTTTGGAAAAATTCCACAAAACTCCGCACCATCCGTCACTTCTTGAAGAAATAAAAAAAGACGTGGACAACATTGAGCAATTGATTGCCGACGAGGCCAAAAAAGTCCGGGAAGAAATTATCTCAGAAATTAAAAGGGCCTCTAAATAGACTTTAATGCGTAAAGAAATCGACATTCCGAAAGCCCTGGCGATCATTGCCGTAGTCGTCCTTCATTTCAACGCCTTTCTGTTTTCCCAAACCCAAAACATTACCCGCATTTTAATAATTGACCAACTGGTCCGTTTTTCTGTTCCGCTGTTTGTTGCTTTATCGGGATATTTGTTAACGGAAAAATATCTGACTGCACCGCTTAATCTTAAGGATTTCTATATGCGCCGTGTCACAAAACTAATACCGCTATACGTTTTATGGAGCATTATTATTTCCGTCGCCCTTAATCAAGGGCTAAACTTATGGACTCTTCTTTTTGGTTACGCTGATTATCATCTTTATTTTGTCCCGATGATTTTTCAGCTTTATCTTTTGTTTCCACTCCTGTTTTTTTTGGCAGGGAAACAAAAATATCTGCTCTTAATTGCCGGCCTGGCAATCCAACTGGCTGCGTTTCATTATTTGGCAAAATATTCCGACCAGGACCAATACCGTTTGTTTGTCAGTTGGATTTACTACTTTATTTTGGGAATATTTTTTGCTTTTGGAAAACCTAAGGCTTCATGGTGGGTGCTTTTATCTTTAACAATCTTTGGTTTTATACTTACTCTTAATAACGCTGTCGATTCACTGGAAAAAGGCGTAAATTTAATCATTGTCACCAAGACCACCAGAGCAGTGGTCATGATTTATTCAACAGGAATTATTGCCCTCGCTTTAAATTTCAGTGAAAAACTCCACCGTCTGCCGCTGGCTGCCATTGGCCAAAATTCTTACCTGATTTATTTGGCCCACACCTTATTTCTCCGGCCAATTTTTGCATGGATAGATCCAAAAGCTTCTCAAGGAGATGCGGTTAGTATTCTCCTGCTTGCCAGCGCCGGAGTTATTTTCTCGCTGTCATCTGGGGTCCTCAAAAAACTTTCTCCCCTTAAGTTTTTCCGGTAGAAAACCCTGCTCCTTGGTCGGCCCCACATATTTTTCGCTCCATTTGTAGTCTTTGGCATATCCTAATTCTTTCATCAATTTAGTAGGAGCATTTCGTAGATGCAGGGGTATCGGTTCATTTGGATATTCTAATACTGCAGCCCGCGCTTTTTCCAAAGCATTGGCCACGGCTCGGGATTTCCTGGCGGTAGCCAAATACAGTACTGCCCCGGCAAGAATTAACTGCGATTCCGGCATCCCGATTTTGGTCACCGCTTCAAAACAGCCATTCGCCTGAATCAAAGCTCCCCGGTCAGCCAGACCAATGTCTTCGGCGGCAAAAATGATCATCCGCCGGGCAATGAATTTTGGGTCTTCGCCGTTTTCCAACATCCGGGTCATATAATACAAAGCCGCATCCGGGTCACTGCCCCGCAATGATTTAATAAAAGCCGAAATGGTGTTGTAATGTTCGTCAGCTTTCTTGTCATAAATTCCGGCCGTCTGGGTCTGGAAAACTTCCTTAATGATTTCGGCCGTTAGTGTTTTAACTTTATAGTTGGTGGCGGCCAATTCATAGGCATTAAGCATAATGCGGGCATCGCCGCCGGAAAAGCGGATCAACAGTTCTTCGGCGTCCTTAGTCACATTTTTCTGGTACTGTTTTACACCCCGGTTTAAGATTTTTTTCAAATCCGCGAGCTCCAGCCCCTGCAAAACAAAAATCCGGCTGCGGGAGAGCAAAGCGCTGATTATTTCGAACGACGGATTCTCAGTAGTAGCCCCAATAAGAGTTATTAACCCGCTTTCGACATGGGGCAAAAGGGCATCCTGCTGGGCCTTGTTCCAGCGGTGAATTTCATCAATAAACAAAACGGTTCGCTGATTTTTTTTGAGATTTTCTTTGGCCGATTCGACAATTTTAAGCAAATCGTCTTTGCCGGCAGTCACCGCGGAAAGGGCATGGAAGTCCGCCTGGGTGCTATTAGCAATTATGTGAGCGAGAGTAGTTTTCCCCGATCCGGGCGGTCCCCAGAAAATCATCGAGGAAAGATTTTTCTGGGAAATCATTCTTGTCAGAAGTTTTCCTTCCCCGACCAGATGGTTCTGGCCAACAAATTCTTCCAGAGTTTTGGGGCGAAGCTCAAAGGCCAGATTCATGAGGCGATTTTAACACGACTGCTTCTTTACCCAAAGCGGATATAAATGACCCAGCAAGCCCAGGCCCATAAACACTGCCGCCCAGCGCAGCGGATGTGTAACTACTAATGGATAAGTAATTAAAATCCCAACCCCAATTCCGAACAGCAGGTGAACTGTGGAGTTATACCACCGGTGCGCCCCCATATATTTGTCTAATTTCTTGTACATGTAATCACCTCGTTTCCCGGCTGCGTTATTAGACTACCACAAAACCCGACTCTAAGGTATAATATCGAGGCTACATCCATGCCCGGTCGTCTAGTGGTAGGACCATAGACTCTGAATCTATGTACCTAGGTTCGAACCCTAGCTGGGCAGCCGTTCGACTCGCTCCGCTCGCTCACGGCCATGGCCCTGAGAAAATCGAAGGGCTATAGCCGTTATAAATAATAAGAGTCGAACGCCCTGAGCGAAGTCCTTCGATGACACTCAGGACGAAGTCGAAGGGTAATATGTATGTTTTACGTTTACATTCTTCGTAATTCTTCTAGCCAACTCTATATTGGTCAAACTAACAATCTAGCTAAGAGAGAAAACGAACAAACAAAAGAGCTTGATAAATCCGCTAAGTTTATTAAAGATAATCACGATTTTAAATTAGTATATTCAGAAGAATATCCAACACGTTTAGAAGCAATGCGACGAGAAAAACAGCTTAAAGGTTGGACAAGAGCCAAAAAAGAAGCATTAATTACAAATAATTTATCGTTACTAAAGAAATTATGATAGACTCAACGCTCTCGAAGACGCAAATAATTACCTTCAGTCAAAAGGAGTATAACAAGGGATAAAGACTCTATTTGCCGGATTGCTATAATAGGTTCGAATAGAGTCTATTCCCGCCAGCAAGAAAAAGGGGTGAAAGGGGAAAATGAATTGCTGCTGGCTGTTATTAATCGGTAGCTCACCCCGCCTGCCGGCGGGGTTCGCAGTTATTGTATTGCCGCTTCGCTTCGCTTCCGGCAAAAACCAAAGAGAAAAATTTTCGCAGTTTTTTCTAAGCATAAATAAGAGTAAAATAGTTATAAACATATGCAAGATTTTTTTGAAAAATACATTTCTTTAATTTCTTCGAAATTTTCTTATGAAGAAACCAGTGAGATGGGTTACCGAACTGATTTTGAGATTTTAATCAAACAAATTTTTGAATCAATCAATGTAAAACGTATCGATCATGATGCCAAAGCACAAAAGGGAAATAAACCTGATTTTGTAATACTTAAAAACGATGTTCCAATTTTATACATTGAAGTAAAAAACATAGGTACTCCACTGGACAAAGTCGAGAAATCAGATCAGATGGCCAGATATTATGGTTATGCTAATTTGGTACTTACCGATTATGTAGAATTTCGTTTTTACAGAAACGGTGTTCTGTATCAAGAACCAATTAAAATAGCTGACTATAATTTAGGAACTAGGACAATTACTCCCACACCAAAAAATTATGAACATGTAGCAAAAACCCTAATTGATCTTACACAAACACACAAAGAACCAATACGTTCAGGAAAACATCTATCCAAAATAATGGGTGGCAAAGCGCAGAGGATTAGAGATAATGTCCGCCAGTTCCTTTCCCACGAATCCGAAAAGAACTCCGAACTAATTCGTGTTTATGAAACGATTAAGAAACTCTTAGTCAATGACTTAACTCCAGAATCATTTGCGGATATGTATGCACAAACTCTAGTTTATGGACTTTTTGTTGCTCGGTATTTTGACGAGACACCAAATAATTTTTCCAGACAAGAAGCTCGAGACCTTGTTCCTGCTTCAAACCAACTTTTAAGACATTTTTTTGATCACATTGTGGGCCCAGATTTTGACAAACGTCTTGAATACATTGTTAATGAACTCTGTGAAGTTTTTACC
>CAYJLJ010000004.1:0-14905 GCA_964371135.1 uncultured Gammaproteobacteria bacterium
GGATAATATTTATTTTCCAGTTTAGTATGGCTATTTTAGCTACATATGGTTTCGAGCGAATTTTTAATCACCGCTAAAAATTGCGTCTTGCCGGCAGCTTTAATTCTGGCAACAACCGGACTGATTTTTCTGCCTTTCAAACGGCTGAAAAAATTTGCCGGTCTGTTTATTATTCTTTTCGTAGTTCTTGAGTACGCCTACTTTTTTAATAAGTATCAACCATTCGCTCCGGCAAAATTTGTTTTTCCGAACCACCCGGTTTTCCAATTTCTTCAAACCACCGGATTTGACCGGTATTTTGGTTATGACCGCGCCTATGTGGACAGCAATTTTGCTACCTACTACCGGGTTTTTTCTCCGGAAGGTTATGACCCGCTTTATATACGCCGCTATGGTGAATTTCTGGCCTCGTCAGAGAACAAAGAACTGTCCGGCGTCCTTTCCCGGTCAGATGCCTATGTGGGAAAAACAGACAATGCAAACCGGCAGCGCGTTTTTGATTTGTTGGGCATAAGAACTGCTATTGACAAAACTGACGATCCTGCCAATGACTGGGGCCCGGATACGGAAAAATTTCCGGATAGCCAATATCAATTTATTAAGCAATACAGTAAATGGAAATTTTATGAAAGACAAACAGCTTTACCCCGGGCATTTTTGGCTGGAAATTATGAAATTATCAGTAGTGATGACCGGATTATTAACCGTTTTGCTGATCCGGATTTTAAGCCCGGGGAAACTATCATTCTTGAAACTGAACCAAAAATTAAACCGGCTCCAGGAGGAACACATAATGTCGTTATAGAGAGCTACAAACCTAATAAAGTTATTATTAATACTGCAAGCGACCAGCCAAAACTTCTCTTTTTATCGGACAATTATTATCCCGGGTGGAAAGCTCTTGTTGACGGCAGGCAAACAGAAATTTTGCGTGCTGACTATACTTTCCGGGCCGTTTCTGTTCCCTCCGGGCAACACAACGTAGTTTTCGTTTATGATTCTGTCTCCTTTAAGGCTGGCCTTTTGATTAGCCTGGGGACAATGGGACTATTGGCCACCATACTCCTGTGGACAGGAAGGGGTAATAACGCAAAAGCAGTAAGACCAAAGAAATAATTATTACGCTCCACATTATCAACCGGTTGTTTGGCAGCAAAGCACTGATGCCCAACGGCACAATAAAATAGTGCGGTAAAAGTTCCCGGCTGAAAATTTGCGCCACTGCCCCGGCGTAAGCCAAAATGACTAACCATTTTAATGCCAGGCGGGGCCACAGCAAGATTGTCACATACTTCACCCCGGCGGAAAGAAGCCAAAGGATACGGGATTTATAATAAACTGCGGCTAAGGCCAAAAATAGCATCACCACATCCATATGTCCGGCAACAATTCCTTCATAAATAATCAATGGATTAAGGGCAAAAAGAACCAGTCCTTTTTTGCCGGCCATTTTATAGA
Organism: uncultured Gammaproteobacteria bacterium; assembly: GCA_964371135.1. Lineage (GTDB taxonomy): Bacteria > Patescibacteriota > Microgenomatia > JAMCZE01 > JAMCZE01 > JAMCRP01. Next base: position 1,459 of record CAYJLJ010000004.1, read on the forward strand.
TTAAATAGCTGCTGCCAACATAGGCCGCCACCATCAAAGCCTTAAACCAAAACAGTGTCAGGATAAATTTATTCAGGCCCAGAATATAGACCAACACGGATATTGGCAGAAATACGGGACCATAGGGATATGTCCGGTGCGTCCAGTTCATAAACCGGGTCCAGCTGTCTTGGGGAAACATTAAAGCGGTAGAAGTATAAGGATTGGCATGGTGATAAACCAAAATCCTTGCGTCAAAAATATAGTTAAAAATATCATGGGAAAAAGCAGGATAACTTACAAGGCCAAGTATCGCGACCGACCCTACTAGAACAGCCATATTTTTGATAGTTAATCTCTCTGCCCAAAGCAAAAAGAAAATATAAGATAGAAAAAAGAAAAAAGTGATTACAAGAAAAATTGTTGTCGACAGTTGGCGGTTAAAATAGCCCAACTGGATCATCTGGTTTTGGAAATTCAGAAACCACGGAGTTTGCAGAAGAGTTAAATTCAGATCTATCTGGCTGTAGGAATATATTCCCAAAACCAATAGCGTTATCAGATATAGAACAATCATTTGTAGAAACCGCGAAGGTCGTTCAGTTTCACCCGAAAAATCTCGCGAAGCATATCGAGAGACTCTTTGACAAATTTGGCCCCGCCGCGGCTTTTGCCAGTGGAAACATCACGGTCAGCCCATTCAACCTGAACGTCGGCAATTTTGTATCCGCGTCTTTGTGCCGCCACCAGCAGTTCAACATCAAAAGAGGTCACTTTCCAGCCCTTGGCCTTTGCCTTTGAGCTGCGGATAATCTGCAAAAGAGGAAAAACCTCCCTGGCAACCTTTCCTTTCATGGATTTGAAACCGCACTGGGTATCGGCAAATTCACCAAGAAGAACAATTCTGCGAAAACCGGTGAATATGACTGACGCCAGTTTGCGAATTGCTGAAGAGTTTTTTCTTTCCAACCCCCGGCTGCCAATGACCGCGTCAAAACCCTGTTTATAGAAAGGCAGAAGCTTTGCCACTTCGTAAATCGGAGTCGACTGATCCATGTCTGTAAAGAGAACAACCTCCCCCTGCGACGCCCGGATTCCGGACCAGACAGTGAAAGGTTTTCCGGCATGTTCGTTTTCCAGAAAAGAAAACCCTTCGGTTTTTGCGCAAAAATCCCCGGCCAGCTGACGGGAAACCTGATCGGAACCATCATCAGAAACAATTACTTCCCAGGTGTAGTCCTGCTTTTTAAGGTAGTCATTGACTTCGGAAAGAGCGCCTCTCTTAATATTCTCGGCTTCGTTATATGATGGAATTACGACAGAAAGATAGATGCTTTTGGCCATATTACTTACCCCGATAGTGTACCAATTTATAAATACTTATGCCAGCCGGACCCATTTTTGACTCGGCAATCTCCGCCCGGCCGAAACCGGCAATTTCCCAGCGGGGATTTCCCAAAGGCTCGCATTTTTTTTCTTCGCAGATGACAACAAGCTGTGAGGTAACCGTTTGCCGGGTCGGGTCAATCCCGGGGTTTTCGATGATTACCGGCGCCCGGTTCCAAAGCTCCAAATAATATCTGTAGGAATGATCCGTATTAAAGCTTGAAATTAATCCCAAATTATATGGCTTGCCGTCAGCATAAGTTAAAACTGTCCGGTCGATTTCCTGAACCTGGGAAAGCATCCGGTTGGGCCGCTGCCAAAAATAGAGATTTTTTATCATGAAATAGCTCAAAACTACTACGCCGCCAATAAAGACAGGTATACCAATTTTTCTTTTTAGCAGCCAGCTGCCGGTTAAACCTAAAAGTAGGAAAGGCAAAGGAAAAAGGTAGCCAAAATAGTGGTCATTCAGCTGACCCTGGTAGGAACCGACCCCCAAAGCTCCTACCAACAGCCAGACGAGAACTAATGACACCTTTATCCTGAAATTATTCTCCGAACGTGGCTTAACGATCCAGACTCCTACTCCTGCCAGCGAAACGAAAAGATAAATATATTCCCAAACCGTTTCCTTAAAACCAAACAGCATCCCGTAAAGCCGGCGCAGGATTTCCCCGTCCAACCAGACAAGGTTAAAATTGCGCGGAGCTACTGTCTGACCTCTTCTGGTGATAAACTCCCAGATACTGCGGGTGTTGGGGAAATTATGACGAATTTCAAAGGCGATAAAAAGAGAGTTGCCAAGCAAAAATCCCGTTCCGGCAGCCAAAAATTGCCAAAGCCATTGCCGCCAGGGAAAAATCAAAACCACAGCCAAAGCCAAAACCGCTCCCAGGGCTAGATTCATATAATGAAGCTGGAAAAGAATCCCGTAACTTATTCCGGCAAGGAAAGTATAAATAATCTTTTTTCTGGCCGACGACAAATAGAGAAGAGCTATTGTCAACAGAGTAAAAAACGGCACGGGGTTTGGGTTCCAGGAAAAACGGGAAATATCAATCATTTTAGGAGACAGCGCCACCAGAAAAGCCGCGATTAACCCCGCCCGCGCATCAAAAAATCTTTTCCCGAACCAATAGGTCAGCCAGACCATTGCCACTCCAATAACCGCGGACAGATAGGCCGGGCCAACAGGATCAAGGCGAAACAACCACAAAAACGGCAGCATGAAATAATAGTAAATTGGCCCCGTGAAGAAGCCGCCCACCGATGCCGACGGACCCAAAAGAGTCCACTTGTGATCGACTATCATGGCCTTAACTATCAGCACGTCCCTCCCCTGGTCCCCCAAAAATTGAAGATATCCGGAAAGATTCCAAAACCGCAGTCCGGCAGCCAACAGAAGAATCAGAACAAGCCAGAAACGGCTATTGTGCAGGGTTTTTTTTATCATTTCCAAATTATTTGGCTGTAGATTATGAAGTTAACAACAAGACCAACACCAACACCCAGGCAATAAAAAACCAAATAGACGCTAAACTTATTTACGATCGTTCCAACTATTGGCAACCTATAAACAAAACTGACAAATTTGGGCAACGGAAAAGTTTTCTTAAATTTTTCCAGGCCGAAAATCATCTCCCCTGTTTTTAAAAAAATGAACTGGATAATTACCGAACCGAAAGACAGGATGTTAAATTGGATAAATTTTGCCGGGACAGCTTCCAAAGACAGCGACCGGTCGGAAAAAGTGAAGAAATTATTTAATATGAAATTGGAAATGATGGCCAATTCCGCTCCGGCCGGCCCGGAGAGTGACGGTTTGAACCCGGCTTTAACACCGAAAATCAAAACAACGGTGTTAATTATAAAGCCAATGGTGCCAACAACCAGAAATTTTAGAAAGTGGGCCATAACTTCTTAATTCTATACCGAAACGCGTAGTGAAGTAAATTCTTAGTATAAGACAGGGTTTTCATCTTCGACCGGCCGCCGTAACGGTCAAAATAGACAATCGGCTGTTCGGTTATTTTGAGTTTGGAATCAAGGGCTTCAAAAGCGAAGGCCGGGACAAAGAGCCAACCGGTATGCATGAAGATTTTAGGCTTGATAGAAAGCCAGGCGTCCTTAGTAAAGGCACGATAAAGATTAGTAAACTCGTGAAGTTTCGGCGCCCAGGCGAGAAGCCTTAAAATGGTGTTTGCTCCGAGACTGAAAATTTTTCGCCACCAGGACCAGTTAGTGATTTGGCCGCCTTTGGCATAGCGGCTGCCGATGACCACGTCAGCCTTCTTAACTTTTTCCAGAAACTGCGGTAATTGTTTTGGGTCGTTGGACATATCCGCTTCCATAGTTATCAGAATGTCCGCGCTCAGTTTACTAACAGCGTAATCGAGGCCTTTGCAAAGACCCAATCCTAATCCCCGTTCTTTGACATCAAGGTAGTGGATTCGTTTATCTTTTGAGGCCAGCTCCTTCACAATCTCCGCTGTGCCGTCGGTAGAATGACTGTCAGAAATTAAGATGTCAACATCCTGGGATAAAACGGAAGCAATAAAACTACCTATATTCGCTTCCTCGTTATAAGTCGGCGCCACTACTATAACTTTTTTTGAAGTGGCCGACCTGCGGTCCTCGCTTCGCTGCGGGCCTAAAGTTGGTGCTACAACAATAATCTTTCTCTCCATACTTGAATAATTACCTTAAGACTATCTATAAAAGTATTTGTCGTCATTTTGCTGTCCCCCGTCTCTCTTAAACCAAAATTTATGGGGATTTCTACTATTTTTGCCCCCTTATCTTTCATCGCGCACAATAACAGGGTTTTGTAGGCAAAAGATTTAAGAAAAATTCTGTCGAAATTTAATTTATTTAAATATTCTACTCGCGCCAACCGATAACCGGTTGTAAAATCGCTTATATCAAACATTAAAAGACTTACCCGGTAAATCCAATTCCCCACCACAGACAAAAACTTCCGATCAAGGCTCCATTCTTTTGGAATTGACCCTTCGGCAACGTATCTTGACCCAATAATGTAATCAAAGCCTTCATCAAAAGCTTTTACAAATCGGGGAACATCATAAGGATCATGCTGAAAATCAACATCCATTTCCATTACCGCATCGGCTTTTAGTTCGTCAATTGCGTACCTAAATGCTCTTTTATATCCGGCTCCTAAGCCCTGCTTGCCCTTGGCCAAAGATAAATACAGACCTGGATATTCTTTCATTTTTTCCTGAACTATTTTCCATGTTCCGTCCGGGGACGTGTCATCAAAGATCAGAAGCGTCATTTTGTGGTTTTTTATTGTGGGGAATACCTTTTGAAACAAGACGTCAATCATGCGCCCAACATTATCCTTTTCGTTGTAGGTGGGCATGCAAATAACAATATTAGCCATATATTAAGTATAATATCATCAATGACCTTTGATATCATTACTCTTTTTCCGGATATGTTTTCCGGGCCGTTTGCCCAAAGCATTGTTAAGCGGGCGCAGGATAAAAAGCTTGTTGAAATTAATCTCCACGACCTGCGAAAATGGGCAATTGACCGGCACGGCTCCGTTGATGACCGGCCCTACGGCGGCGGAGTCGGCATGGTTCTTCGCATCGAACCAATTTTTAATGCGTTGCAAGCTATTCCTCGTCATTCTGGCTTGTCCAGAATCGTTCTGCTAGACGCTAGAGGAGAAACGTTTTCTCAAAAAAAAGCCCTGGAATATTCACAGTTAGACCAAATCACGTTTATCTGTGGCCATTATGAAGGCGTGGATGAACGAGTTAAAAATTTAGTCGATGAGTCCGTTAGTATCGGCAACTATGTTTTAACCGGCGGAGAAATCCCGGCGATGGTGATTACTGATGCGGTTACCAGGCTATTCCCGGGAGTTTTAGAAAAACCAGAGGCAACAACAATCGAATCATTTTCCTCTTCTCAGCTTCAAGAGGAGAGACCCGTTGAAGCTAAACCATATTTAGAATTCCCGCAGTATACGAGACCGGAAGAATTTAACGGCTGGAAAGTTCCGGAAATTTTACTCTCGGGAAATCATAAGGAAATTGAAAAATGGCGAAAACTTAAGCCCGCAGAAGGAAAATAATCAGAACAAAAGCCGCCAGAGCCGCCATGGCCGCATATTCTCCAATCACCTTGAAAGTCAAGTTCCCGTCATGGAAATGGTGCAGGGTGCCCCAAAGGACATAAAGAATCGACATGAGAATAACGTCTGCGATTTGAGCGGCGGTATCAAAACGGTAAAAAATCAACCCGGCCAGACCAAAGGCTATGATCAGCAGCAAAATGGCAAAATCAATGCCGTGACGCAGGGCAGTATAGATTTTCATAGAATTATTCCCCTACCGATTAAATTTAAGGCAACAAGCAGGGCAATCAGCAAAACCAGATGGGCAAAATTGTGGCCGGAAATCCGCACCGTCCTGCGCCGGTATACTAATACACTGTCAATAATCAGAACTCCCAGAAGAAGGGCTGTTAAGCCCAATGAAACGGTTTTAGTTAAATTAAACGCGTCAATTTTGGGCTTACTGCCGGACTGTGTGTTAAGAATTATTCCCGCTGAACTGCTTTGTGGTTCAGATTGTTTTTCGACGACTTTAGGCGCAGCAGGACTGACTTGTTCTTCTTCAACCGACGGGATTCTGGCTGACTTGGCCCCAAACATTTGAACAACCAGGGTAGTTTCATAGCCGTTATATTTTCCGTTAACCACGGCAAAACCAATGTCCTGATAGCGGCTGTTTAACAAATTTTCCTTGTGTGAAGGCGAGTTCATCCAGGCATCCACCACCCCTTTGGAATCGCCAAAATCCCGGGCCAGATTTTCCCCGGCAAAAAGATAGGAATAGCCCGCCTCGTTGACAAACGACCAGGGATCACGTCCGGCCGGACTGGTGTGGGCCCAATATTGGCTGGCAAACATGTCTGCCGCTTTGGCTGCCGCTGCCTTTGATAGCTGTTCATTTAGCACGAGAACCGTCTGCCCCGCCGCAGACCGCTGTTGATTGGTGTAGGCCAGCAAGTTAGCGACGGTAATATTACTGGCATAACCCAAAATCCCGGGACTAAACCGGGCAATTCCGGTTAAGATTATTTGAAAAGCTAATAGCAGAACTATGTATGTGGTAATCGAAGAGGCATGCATGGCCTTCGCCCGGTGATTATTAGTGTGCCTCGGAGTAAAAAAATGCAGTAATGGTTCCAATAGTCTCATTACTTATCATTGTAAGGCCTTTTAAGTCTGCGGCGCAACCGGAGAAAAAGCAGGAAGGCCAACAGAAGCAAAAGAGGCAGCAATAAAATCCACCACCAATTTGTCTTAGAAGTATCAGTGTTTAAACCCAATATTTCCGGCATTAATATTTCTCCTGCGGGAGTTGAAGCGGCTTCGCCGGAAGCAATGTTATCCACTGTTCCCAAAACAGTGGCCTGGTTTCCGGTCCCGGCAAACCCAATGATCATGTCAAATTTCGCCTGTTTTCCCTGAAATTCGTTGCCCAGTGAAGACGGCATTTGCACTTCCAGGTCAAAATTTGCCGTTTGCCCGCCGCCCAGGCCAAAAAGGTCAATCTGCCCATCATCCCAAAATTTCTTCATTGTTTTACTTGGTAAATCGCCATAAATAGTGCTGCCACCGCGCAAAAATCTGACATAAAGATTTTCCGCCATACTTCCGGTTTGGGAAGTGTTGACGGCCTGAACCGAAAGAGTGCGCGCGAAACCGCCAAGATTTTTAACCACAATTTCCCGCCGGATGGAAAGCCCGGGATACCAGACTGCAGATGAGGAAAACAGAGGATTGTCAGAAGTAATCTCCATCTCGCCTGCCGTGACTGTAGAAGCAAAAGCTTTTCCCGGAAAAAGAAAGGCCAGAGCCGCCAGGATAATAAAGAGCTTTAATTTCATAAGGTTTTCTCAAGTATTAGTTCTGGGCTAAAAAGAGTCACTTTTGCTTTAATATTTTTAACTCCGAGGTGATAGACACAGGTTCCCCCGGTTGAGCAGGTGCCCAACTGGAAAGATTTTTGCAATTGTCTTGTTTCGGAAAAATCCATTTTCCCGGTGATTCCCTGGGAAACTGTGTCCGTGTCATAAATTATTTGATAGTCCAAATTTGTATAGCCGGAAATATTTTCCAAAGAAATTTCCAGGTTTTTTTGATCAGAACTTACTGAAAGAGAAAGCTGCGGAACAATATTCGTTTTCACAGGTTCGTTTACTGACCGGTTCTGTGTCCGAGGCGTGCCTCTTTCGTCCGTGGTCGTAAAGAACTCTCCTGACGAGGCAGTATCAATGCAGCTATACCAGGAAAATGGTGAAGCGCCGTCCCCAGGCACTGACATACGCTCCATGGAATAATATTTTCCCGCCTCCTGCACGCCCGCTTTTGGAATCCCGCCGTCACCTGCCCGGTCAATAATATTACCCAGCGAGTCCAAAAGCTCAATTCCCAGAGTCGTGTTGGATAATTCCAATGATGCTGAAACAATGTCTGCAGCGACACTGCTTTTAAGATGACTGCTGCCACTGCCGGGGGCATAATTAGTAATTAGAAAATATCCGTGAGGAGCAATGGTTTTTCCGGAGAAATCAATGGCCATGCCGGAAAGCTCCAGACCGTCGAGATTCAAAGTCCGCTCCGTCATATTGCGCAGTTCCAAATATTCATCCGCGGTACTGGCTCCGGTTCCCATCCACATAAGTTCGTTAATAATAATGTCACCCTGATTTATTAGCGACCCGCCAAGAGTAGTTTCAAAAATAACATTGGAAATTGGAGAAACGTTTGCGGCCGCGTCAGAAGACTTCAGGGCAAACCAATACGGTGTTTCCGGATTTAAACCCAGGACTTCCAAAACCTCAATGGCATCAAAATCCTTCGGTGCTGAAACCTTAATCACCTTTTCCGCCGCATCAAAATTGCTTGCCGTTATTGGAAAGTCGGCAAAGCGGACATCATAGTTCGAGGCTTCTCCCGGCGAATGCCAGACCAGAATGACTGAATTACTGCTTACGGAATCCACAGACAAATCAATAACCGCAGACGGCGTGGCGTTGTCCACAATCGCGGTCACAGTTTTGGAATTAACTCCTCCCTCAACCCCGACACACTGATAGGTCAGGACTTCGCCGATCAGAGTATAGCCGCATGTAGCCGGACCGCCGGCGGTATTACCTGTAACCCGGTATTGTGCAGATTCTGAAGCCATCACAATATTGGTAGTAATATTGGCCACGTATGCCCAGGACTGTTTCGCCCTGTCCCCGGTATTGCCGCCATAAATTGCCAGATTAAGCAAATCAGAATCATCGTATGCCCCCAGGTCATAATAGAACCGCTGCCAGTTAGAATAATGGATAAACTCATCACCGTCGGGATTAATGGATGCCGAACCGGTGGCAAAAATATCCTGGCCGTTTAGCCGGATCAAAAAACCCGGGTCATCATAAGGACCGGAATCTTTGGTAAAAAAGTTATAGTCCAGAGCCAGGGTCTTGGCCCCGGCCGGAAATGTCTGCAGCAAACGGTTTTCCCAGACATATCTCCCGTCATCTCCGGAATAAGTTGGCCTGCCCAGACGATACATTGTTGCACCGCCGGGGGGCGTAATGGTGAGGCCGTCAATAGTGTCACTGGCCAGTTCGAGAACTCCTCCCGGCTCCAGCCAGGTAGATTTATCCGCCTCTGTGATTAGTTTATTCTCAACCCGCAAACTCATTGTTGGAATTTCCGGCGGCACGGTGCTTATTGTCCAAACAGATGAGAAATCACTGGTATTGCCAAAACTGTCTTTGCCCCGCACGCGCCAATAATAGGTCCCGTCCGGAATACCTGGCATGGAAATACGGGAATCAACCAGCCAATCGGAGGTATATGCTGTGCCGGAAAAATCGGCATCAGGCGAAGTTTGATATTGATAAGTGATAACCGGATCCAGTGGACAAGTGCTCGAGGATTCCTCCCAATCAAGATAGGGATTTAAGTCCCAAACTGACCCCGCCCCGGCATAAGTATTGTTGGCCGGATAAACAAGTACCGGAATCTCCGGAACCGTCCAGCAGCCGGTAGATAAAACATTTCCCGTCGTTTTTTCCGTGTCGCTATACCACGCATTTGTTCCCCCAAGACGGGGAAGGAAAAGCAAAATAATCAGCAATAATAATTTAAGAAACTTCTTTCTCATGTTTCTCTTTAATCAGCCGCAAAATTTCATTTTTAATGTTAAGCAGTTCGCTATAGATAATAATTACTGCCGGAATAATTACCAGAATAATTAGCCCGGTCGGAGTCTTGGCAAAATTGACCGGATAGCCCACAAAAGGAATCGCTGTCAGAACTTTGCCCGTCACCCGGGACAAAGAAACCTCTCCCATGTCCGGGGCTTTGTTGGCATCGCCTTTGGTAATAAACAGAGCGCTGCCGCTGGCATCTTTGACTTCAAAAATCCGGTGAGTGGTCGTCTCTTTTGGCTGCTTCAAATCGGCAAAAGTGATGACATCGCCTTTTTGATACTTATCTGCCGGGCGAACCACAACAATGCTTCCCGTTCTGATCGCAGGCTCCATTGATCCTGATTGAACAACCAACAATTTATAGTTGCCGGGAATATTCAGTGTTGAAACCACGGTCAATCCGGCAATGCCCAGCAAAATTGCCAATACGAGCCAATAAATAAAATTGCCAACTTTTTTCATATTTTTGCCCGAGTAGGGAGGTTAACAATTCCAACCCCCCTACTCGAACAATTCTTATTAAATTTGGTTGAGCTTGAATTCAATATCAAACTCTAAACCATCTCCCTGACCCAGATTGTCCTGAGTCCCGGCATGAGTATCCCATTCCAAATCCAGATAGGCAGAAATAACATCGTCAGGGTTCAAAACCAACCCATCAACTACCACTCCTTCGGCCGTATTAAGTGGATTGAATAGGGAACTTCCAATCCAGCCCTTTGCAGGTGTATAAACCCCCCAGTGATTTTCCATCCATTTCCCATACATCAAACTACCCAGTTCACCCTGATCAGTTCCTAGCCCACAGGTAGTATCGCCGGCAACAACCTCGGGCGTTCCGCAACTATTCTCGAGATTTTTAATATTTTTTATTGTTACGGAAAACCGGCCCGGAAGATTACCGGTATTTTTTAAAATCCACTGACCACCATTGCTGTGAGACCATGGCGCATAGGGTTTTAAGCCAATTCTGGTTAAGTGAACGACTTCAGTTCCTTCTTTATCATCGACTTTTAGATTAATGGTTCCTGCGGCAAAAGTGTTTCCGGTGCTGGTTTCAGAGTCAGAAAAATAAGCCCGGGTAGCACCAAAAGCCACAGAGGCGACCAAACCGACGGTTAAAAGACTTAATAATATTTTTTGCATATTTCACCTCCCCTCGGCATAGAATTCCAGATCGAAATTAATTGTTTTTCCCTGCCATTCTTCCCCCAATATCCCCGGAACAGAAAAATTAAGAACAACCGGATAGGTTTCTCCCGGAGGGATTGTGTCCGACCCTAAAATATTGCTCCGGTCAATAGCCGGAGTAACAGTCAGTTGATCTATTAAATCGCTGTCACCCGTTTTGTTTGTTGCCGAAACGGCCAGATGGCCGATAGGAATTGTTCCGGCGTTGCGAAGAGAGATTATTTTAGAAACAGTGTCGCCGGGGCGCAGGGAAGAAAAACTGAACGGCACAAGAGTGCTGGCGCCGTCAACCAGATCCAAGGTGCCGGCGGAAAAAGAATTGGTGTTTGAAGATTCGCTGTCAATCAAAAAAGACCGTGAGGTACCTATGGCCGCCAAAGAGACGCTAAGAATAATGACTAAACCAAAAAGAATTCTTGCCATCAAAGAAATCTCAGGCAGCACCTCTGTTATAGGATTTTAATATAGGGTTGTCAAGAGGCCGGGTTATGATTTTCTATGTGCCAAAGCCAGAGAAGAGATTCCTGACACGAAGACAAAGCCCATAATGACAAACCCGAAATCAGCCGGGCCGGTAGAAGGAATGGCGGAAACGGTCGAAGTCGTGGTCGTTATTAAAGACGACGGGCTGGCTTCCCGGTTTTCTTCCGGCGGAATGTTGGTAACCACGGGGGGCCTGGGAGTAAGGAACCGTTTGCGGATTTGCTGCCCGGTCCAGCGGGCCAGAAGGACAATAACCACAAGCATCAGAATTCCGACGATTATGGCCGCGGCTTTTCTTGCTCCTTCCATAGTATTAACTATACACGATTTTGTGCTCGGAGTCAAGTCCCAGGGCAAAACCCAAGGTGTTGGCAATGGCCGCTCCCACACGCAAACCCGTAAAGCTTCCCGGGCCGGGATTAATTTCAATAGCCGTAATATCTTTCAAAGATTTCTTTTGAGTTTTCAACAGGCTCTCAATCATAGGTAAAACCACTTGCGAGCGCCAGACGGAAGCATCCTTAATTAACTCCATGTCCCCCAGCATGACAAGGGTTTTCTGATTAGAGCTGGTGTTAATATACAATTTCATCTGTCTAAATAAACCTTAATTGCTCCCGGCGGCAGAATTTTATCAATTTTTTCCGGCCATTCAATCGCAACTATATTTTCTTTATCCGCCAGGATCTCTCTTAGCCCGAGAGCTTCAATTTCTTCCGGAGAATTTAACCGGTATAAGTCGACGTGCCAAAAACGTCCGTATTTTCTCACAATAATAAATGTGGGGCTGGTAATCCGGCGCTTAATTCCTAATCCCCTGGCCAATCCCTGGACTAGAGTTGTTTTTCCCGCACCGAGGGGCCCGTATAAACAAATGACGCCGCCATTTTTAACTTTTTCCGCCAACGCGCGGCCAAACGCTCTGGTTTGGGCAGCTGTTTTAGTTTTTAATTTCATAAGGGTCTATCCATGTAAAGTTACGGTACGCCCATTCCTGAAGCCGTGACGAATCCCCGAAACGATCCCGGCTATTTAAGACGACGGAGATTATTCTGTGACCATTTCGGGAAACCGAGGCTACCAGACATTCACCTGCCAGGTCGGTAAAACCCGTTTTTACCCCGTCCGCTCCGTATAAATACCCAAGAAACTTGTTAACGTTTTTTACCGGGTAAAACTTTTTTTCCGCCGCATCAGCCAGAGTAATGCCATATGTGGCGACCGCCCTGGAAATCAACGGATCCTGTAGTGCCTGTATTGTTAACAGGGAAATATCTCTGGCTGTTGAAAGATGATATAGGCTGTCTATTCCGCTGGGGTTCTCGAAGTGAGTATTATTCATATGCAAATCCGCGGCCTTTTTATTCATTGAGTAAATAAAGTTTTCAATGCCTCCGGGATAATTATCAGCCAGAGTATACGCCGCGTCATTTCCGGAAGGTACCAATAGACCGTAAATTAAATTTTGAACACTAACCTTGTCACCCACGGCCAGCCCCATCTCTGATTCTCCGTTTGCAGGCGCAAGACGCCTGACTGTCAAAATTTGACTTGCAGGGTAATATTCCAAAGCAACAAGGGCGGTCATAAGCTTAGTAATAGACGCGGGGCGGAGTTTTTCCTGGGGATTTAAGCTGAAAAGCATTACCCCGGACTCTGAATCGGTTACGACTGCGGATAGGGCGGAAATCAAAGGCGGATTTTCATGGCCCGTGTTTAACGGGTACTTGCTTGGCTTAAAATAATCCAACTCACTGGCCCGAACTAACGGAGCTTTTGGCACCAGCTGAAGAGTTGCATAATAGCTTTGCCCCGGCAAAAAAAATAGGAACAACAGGAGTACTACAAGAGGAAAAAGGCGCCATGACAGGGGCCTACTTAGAACTTTTTTCCTTTTCATCGCGGTTTAAACGAAAATCTACACGTTCAATATCCCGTGGGAAAAGCGATGCTTTCCGGATATTATCCAAGTCAAGAAGTTTCATCGTCGTTCGTTCCAAACCATAAGAGAAACCACCGTGCGGGGGCATGCCATATTTAAACGCCTGCAGATACATTTCAAAACTGGCCGGGTCCATTCCCCTTTCTTTAATGATAGCTACTAATTGATCATAATCATGCACCCGCTGCGCTCCGCTGCTTAACTCCAACC
>CAYJLJ010000004.1:14915-22489 GCA_964371135.1 uncultured Gammaproteobacteria bacterium
CCTTTATACAAAAGGTCGTAGCTTAAGCTATACTCCGGATCTTTAGGATCCGGCATGGAATAGAAGGCCCGTTTTTTTGTGGGAAAATGGGTGATCACGACCAAATCGCTGTCTTTTTCTTCTCTGGCCCAAATTCCCAATTCCTTTTCATCTTCAGGCATTAAATCTTTTTCCTTACGATGATCAACGCCGGTGCGTTTGTAAATTAGCTCCTGGGCATCACGCAGCGTCAGTCTTGGAATCGGTTTATAAACTTTACTTGGTTCAACGCCAAGGAATTTCAATTCTGTTTCACAAGTCTCTTGAGCATAAGCCAAAGTTTCAGCAATTGTTTTTCCAAGGAGATCTACCAGCTCATCAAATTCCACAAAGGCTAACTCCGCATCAAGTTGTATCGACTCCACCAAATGACGGGTAGTTATTGACGGTTCAGCGCGATAGATATGGGAAATTAAATAGACCCGTTCGAAAACTCCGGCCATAATCTGTTTGTAAAGTTGAGGACTTTGCACCATGAAAGCTTCATGGCCAAAATAATCAAAGCGGAAAACTTCCGCTCCGCCTTCGGTTGAAGAAGTGGAAACAGTGGGCACAAAAATTTCGGTGCAACCCAATTCCTTAGCTGCCTTTCGGAAACCTTCGGCAATTGCCCCCTGAACTTTGAAAATCGCCTGAACTTTGGGATGTTTCAAAGTTAACGAACGGTTATCTAACAAAGTAGGCAGCTCCAGATCCAGTTCATGTTTGCCCATGTCAAAAGGATAGGTTTGGGATTTTGCCAGAACCATAATTTCCTTAGCCTCAAGTTCCACAGTGCCGGTAACCAACTTGGGATTAACCAGTTTTTCCGGCCGGGCTTTGACATTGCCGGTTATTTCCACGGCATCCCCGACTCCGGCTTCACATTCAGTACAGACCACCTGCATAGTTCCGCTTCTGTCCCAAACGTCCAGGAAGATAATCTTCCCATGATCGCGGCGTACGCTTACCCAACCGTTTAGCAACACCGTCTCCCCAACTTTATTTATAGTATCTTTAATTAAGGTCCTTGACATCGGATATAGTTTACCATAAAATTTATGGTACATGATGAGTTGTAATCTCATTACTTCCCTTATTTCCGTCCGATTCATTCGGAAGGAATAGTGTTGGGAGGCAAATAACAGCGTAATAAAAAGAGAAAATTAAATAAAAATTCAGAAGCCTCCCACAAGAAAGGGAGGTTTTTTTAATGTTAGGAGGTGAAAATTTATGCCAGAAGCACCAGGAACAGTCCATTGTGAAATGACTAGAGAACTAGCTGACGATCCGAACACTATGCTGGTTGGAAAAATAGAAGTAGGACCGTATCAGAATTTCGATCCTGAAGTTATTTTGGATCAAGAAGTACCTACGGCTAGACCCAATAGACAAATGGTAACTTTAGTCTGATTTCAGATCTCTGATCCTTAACTGCAACTTGTGGTTAAAGTTGTAAGTATCAAGAGCAATTGAGTAGGCGATCTTTATCGGATCGCCTACTTTTAGTTTGGGAAGCAAATTGCCAAGATTAAAAGCAATGGCGTCTAGGCCGTTTACTACTAATTTCAGATGTTTTCCCTCCTGGCCAACAGTACGCAAAGATTGGATAGTTACTTCACTAGCAAACACCGGTTCCGGATTACCCATTCCAAACGGGGCTAATTTTCCTAAATCTTTATACAAATCCATTGTTACCGCATTTACATCTAATTCCATATCCACACGAAGTGTTTTTTGAAGTAACTCCTGTGTGATATTTATTTTTGCGTAATCAGTGATTTTTTGTGTAAACTCTGCGATTTTTTCTGTGGAAATACTAAACCCTGCGGCCATCGGGTGGCCGCCGGCGTTAATTAATAAGCTGTTACATGATCTTATGGCTTCAATAATATTAAAACCGGAAATCGATCTGGCTGAAGCTTTGCTGACCCCATCCGCCTTAGCAATAACAATTGCCGGCAGATAATATTGTTCTACAAGTCTGCCAGCTACGAGTCCAATAACCCCCTGATGGAAACTTTCGTGCTCTAAAACTATTATTTTTCCGTCTACTTTGGCTATTGATTTAGCATGCAAGGTCATCTCTTCAGTCATTACCTGCCGGTCTTTATTGGTGTCATTAAGCAGTTTTGCCAGTTCTATAGCCTTATCTTTATCGTGAGTGCAAAGTAGTCTTAAAGCTGTTAAGGCGCTTTCAATCCGGCCGGAAGCATTAAGCCGGGGGCCAATCATATAGCCGATTTCATACGTCCCGATTTTTTCTATTCCTGCAACCTCAAAAAGTGCCCGCAAACCAACCCTTTTGGTATTCTTTATTTCTTCCAAACCATACTTAACAATAGCCCTGTTTACTTCTGCCAAAGGTAACAAATCAGTTATTGTAGCTATTGCAGCTAATTCTAAAGGCGGATTTTTTATTAATTCTTTTGAAACAAAATACGCAATTGCCGCAGCACACAGTTTCGCGGTATGAACAGTCGCGTATGCTTTAGGCAATTTTTTCGGTTTTTCGTGGTGGTCGATAATAATAACGTCGATGCCTTGTTTGTTGGCAAAATCTACCGCTTCGTGCGCGACTATTCCACTGTCCACGGTTATAATTAATTTTGCATCAATTTGTTTAATGCCATCGATAGACAGGCCATAACCTTCTTTTTCTCTGGCAGGAATAAACGGCATTACTTTGGCGCCTAAATCCCGCAATGTTTCCCACATTATTGCCGTTGCGCAAATACCATCAGCATCATAATCGCCGTAAACCACAATCTTTTCACCTTTTTTAATACTTAACCTAATTCTGGCTATCGCTTTTTTTAGATTAAGTTTAAATTCGGGGTACGCCGGGTCAAGAAATTCTTTTTTATCTTTAATTCCGCGGTTTTTTAAAAGAACATCCACCACATCACTGCCTTTGGATAAAATATTCCACTTCATGCTAAAATCTTACCACATGATCACTCTTCCCGACCAAGTCAAAAATTTCATTAAAACCATTGAAAAAAGTGGTTTCGAAGCTTATGCCGTCGGCGGTTCAGTGCGGGACACACTGCTTGACAAACCTACCAAACAATGGGATTTTACAACAAATGCCACTCCGGAAAAAATCCAGGAAATTTTCCCGGATAGTTTTTACAATAATTCATTCGGCACTGTTGGAGTAAAGGTTGATGATGATATTTTTGAAATTACTACTTATAGAAAAGAGGGGAAATATTCCGATGCCCGCCACCCGGACGAAATTACCTGGGCAAAAACCATTGAAGAAGATCTTGCCCGCCGGGAATTTACTATCAGCGCGATAGCCACTAACGGCATAAAAACAATCGATCTTTTTGGCGGCCGGGAAGATTTAAAAAATCAGGTAGTAAAAGCGATTAATAATCCGGCTGACCGTTTCCAGGAAGATGCCCTGCGCATGATGCGGGCAATCAGAATTGCTACACAGTTGGGTTTTACCATTGAAGAAAACACTTTTGAAGCTATCCAGCATAATGCCGGTTTAATAAAAACAGTTAGCAGCGAACGTATTCGTGATGAATTAATTAAAATTCTGTCTTCTGACTTTGCTGCTGACGGTATTAAGCTGCTTTACAATGCCGGGCTCCTGCAATATATCCTTCCGGAGCTCACCGCCGGTATTGGCATGAAACAACCGGGACATCACATTTATGATGTTTTTACTCACAGCATTGAGGCTCTAAGAACCTGCAAAAATTCCAATTGGTTAGTTCGTTTTGCAACACTACTCCATGATATTGGTAAACCGGTAACATTTAAAGAAGTTAACGGCAAGCCAACTTTTCATAACCATGAGGTTGCCGGAGCCCATATTGCCCGTGATGTTGCCAACAGGCTGCACTTTTCCAAGGAAGACCGGGAAAAACTTTATATGCTGGTCCGGTGGCACATGTTCACGGTCAGCGAATTTTTAACGGACTCCGCTGTCCGCAGATTTATAAGAAGAGTTGGACCGGATAACACAACGGATATGTTGGATTTGCGGATTGCCGACCGGCTTGGTTCCGGCTCCCGGGAAACTTCCTGGAGACTGGAAAAGTTTAAGGAAAGAATTATTGACGTCCAAAAACACACTCCAACTGTTAATGACTTGGTTGTAGACGGCAATGATATTATGAAAATTTTAGGAATCCCGCCCGGCCCAAAAATTGGTGAAATCCTAAACAAACTTTTTGAAGAAATTACCGAGGATCCAATCAAAAATAACCGCGACTATCTACTTTCGCGCGTTTCTTCCTTGCTCCCAAAGAACAAGTAGTGGGGCGGCGTTGAAGATACTGCTGTAAGTCCCGGAAATAATACCCACCAAAAGGGCGACGACAAACCACCGGATTGACTCTCCGCCAAATAAAACCAGGGCCAAAAGTGTAAACACCACGGTTAGGGAAGTAGTCAGCGACCGGGTCAGAGTTTGCAAAACCGACTCATTGACGACTTCTTCAAAATCGACTCTCCCGGCAGTTTTGCGCAGATTCTCCCGAATGCGGTCAAACACCACGATAGTGTCATGGACACTAAAACCGATTACAGTCAAAAGAGCCGTCACAAACAACGCGTCGATTTCCACTTTATAGAAATGGCCCAATAGTGAAAAAGCTCCAACTACCACTAACACGTCGTGCAACAGGGCAACAACAGCTGACACCCCAAACTTCCATGGTGAATAAGGTTTTGGGATTTCCCTGAAAGCGTAGGCAATATAAACAATGATCGCCACCGAAGCCAAACCAACAGCCTGCAAGGATTTTATAGTCAGTTCCCGGCCAATCACCGGACCAACGGTTTGAAAACTAGCTATATCAGAATATATTTTTTTCGCCTCCTCCTGGCTCATTTGTTTTGTTCTAATCACTTTATTTTCACTGGTAACAATCAATGTTCCTCCGGTAAAATCTATCGATAGATTTAAACCATAACGAATTAGTGAATAAAGGCCAGGCAAAATCACCAGCAGAGAGGCTCCAAAAAACCACCATTTCAATTTCATCAAGTTAATCATTTATTTTTGAACAAACAATCTTAACAAGGTTCTTGTTACCACTATGGAAGTGAATAGGGAAACCAGTATCCCTATCCCTAACGTAACCGCAAAACCTTTGACTGCTCCGGTGCCGAACCAATATAAAATCGCGCAGGTGATAAGCGACGACACGTTGGAATCCCGGATTGACGGAAACGCCCGGGTAAAACCCAACTCCATCGCGGCCAGACGGTTTCTCCCCCAGCGGATTTCTTCGCGCATTCTTTCAAAGATCAAAATGTTGGCATCGACGGCCATGCCGATGGAAAGAATGAAACCGGCAATTCCGGCCAGAGTTAAAGTGACCGGAACCAGTTTGAAAATTGCCATAACGGTCAAAGAATAAATTATTAAGGCCAGATCAGCAAACAAGCCCAATTTTCCATAGTTGCCAATCATAAACAAAGCCACAATCCCCAAACCCACTAAACCCGCCAGCATGCTCTTGTCAACTGACTCCTGACCCAAAGTGGCGCCAATAGATCGTTGCTCTATAACTTTCACCGGAGCGGGCAAGGCCCCGGAGTTAAGAAGGATTGCCATTTCTTTTGTCTGGGCAGCCGTAAACTTGCCGGAAATAATCGCCTGGCCATCAGAGATTGCCGTTTGCACTGTCGGATCCATGAGGTATTGATTATCCAGAAAAATGGCCACTTTTTTACCAATGTTTCTTTTAGTTATGTCTTCAAATTTTTTTGCCCCTTCATCATTAAATGTCAGCTGGATAATTGGCTCGCCGGTTCGCTGATCAAAAGAAGGACTGGCCTTTTTCAAATCCCGGCCGGAAAGATTAGTTAAAATCTGAATGTCTCCTGAGAGAGTGGCGGCCTCCTCACGAAAAGTCAGTTCCGCCGTTTTGCCGATTAAATCCAAAGCCTGTTTAACATCGCTTACTCCGGCCAGTTCGACCACAATGCGGTAGTCATTATTTACTTTTGAAGTCTGGATAAGCGGCTCCGAAACCCCGTATAGATTTACCCGGCGCTCGATAATGCTTTTTAACGACTCCAGCGCGGCCGGCCTGTCCGGCAAAGCAATACTAGTCATATCCGCCTGCAAAGTCAGTTGTGTCCCGCCCGCCAGGTCCAACCCTTTTTTAATTTCCAGATCCCGGCCGAAAATTACTGGTCTATTAAAAGTCCACCGCTGGAACTTTATCGTTTTTGGCAAATCCACCAATGTGGCCCCCAGAGTCAGCAAAATAATAAGCACAGCTAGTTTTTTGTTAGCGTTCATGTCTTGAACAAATTATATTGTTTTCAATTTAATCTCTCGAGTAAGTTTATAGCTTGTTTGTCTAATTTGGAACAAGCAGACCATTTTTTACCCAGATCTTTGAACGAGGCTCCAAAATGATAAATATCCTTATTATCAATAATCAAAAATCGGTCATGAGCCATCTTGAACTCTTTTATTTCAATTTTGGGATACTGAGAATTAAATTTTTCAAGATCCAAGGCTATTTGGGACGTAATTTTTTTACAATAAATTATTGCGCTTACCCCCCTATTTCTTTTACCAAGCAAAGTCAAAACTGTCTCATCAATAAAATTATCGACTAAAATAATATTTTGCTTTGCTAAACGAACCAGTGAAGAAACAAATTTGTAAGCATCAAACATCTGTCCATTAAAAAATATCTGTTGCTTTGGAGGAATATCTGTTTTTGCCAAGGCATCAAAAACCTGATCAAATTTTTTATCGGTTTCTATTTTTTGTTCAATCTGTTTTCGTTCCACCATATCTAAACGGGTAAATAATTGTGTATTTGCATGGATAATTTTACGCATTTCTACGAAAGCTGTCATTATGCGAATACCCATATAAACGGCGGTGTCGCTTTTTAAAACTCCTGAAAGCATCGCGACTCCTTCTTCTGTGAAGAAATAGGGAGAATAGCGCCTCCCACCGCGACTATTTTAGGTCACAAATTGTGACCTCAAACTTTTAAGATCCGCTTTATTTAAGCGAAAACAGAATTTTCTTGGAAATCTTTTAGAATTTCTTTTTACAGTCTGATTGAGGATTTTTGTTTTAACGCCATAGAGAGAAGCCAAATCATTATCGAGCATAACCTGGAGACCACGAATGGTGAAAATTTTATTTTTGATATTCGGGGCCGTTGCCAAAACACTTTTATCCGTCATTGTGTCGCTGTGGGCTTGACCCGGAATCTATAAAATTTTCTATTTGGTTGTATTGTTTTCATTTTAATTTTTAGATATCACAATTTGTGATTTCAAATTTTTCACTGGAATGACACAAAAAAGATCCTATCGTCCGCCCTGGGAGGACTCCAGGATGACGTAAAAAAAGCTAACTTAATAATTCCTCTTCGTCCCCGATGACCATAATCCGGGAACTGTTCAGGATTCCCAAAATGAACGGGTCTTTTTTCTTTTTGCGAAAGACAAATTCTTCTTCCGTCATCGGTGTAAAGAAAATTTCCCGGCCGCGGCGCAATTCTTCTTCGCGAACCAGCGACGCAACCTCTGCTACGACGACACTTCCGACG
>CAYJLJ010000004.1:22499-27358 GCA_964371135.1 uncultured Gammaproteobacteria bacterium
ACCAACTACCAGGAGATCAACCTGTTCGGCTGATCCCGGAATATTTCTGGCAAATCTGCCGGACAACATGGCAAAACGAATCCGCCCCAGTTTATTTTTATTTTTGACAATCGCTCCGCCCAAGCCGTGAGTTTTGGTAATCAGTTCCAGAAGGTCAAAATAGAGAGAATAATCTTTGCGGAAAGAATAATAGAGTCTGTTGGCCCGGTGTTCTTTGGAAACCATGCCGGCCTTTTCCATATGCAGAAGTTCCCGTCTGACGGCATTAATTTCCTCTTTGCTTTTTCGCACCAGTTCCCGGACATGAATGATCTGACCGGGAGTCGAAAGGAAGATTTCCAGAAGCTTCACCCTCACCCTGGAAATGATTAAATCATTAAGCATATACGCTTTAGGCGGGCAGGGATTTATGTAACTATACCACTTTTCCTAGTTTATTGTAATCTGTTGACCGATCGGCAGAGTTTCGATCCAAATCTGCCCGCGATTGAATTTAACTTCTTTGCCCAGATTGTCAAGATAGGTCGTTTTGTCTGTCCGGGTTCTTTTTGACCAGGTGCCTTCGGTTACTTTTCCGTCAAGAAGAAACTTGGCTTTGCCGGCCCCTTTTGTCCCATAAAGGGTGTGGGTGCCGTGACCTTCTTCGCTGTAGCCATCATCGGCAATAGACTTTGACTCAAACTGCAAAACCACATTTTTTGCCAGAATCTGCGAGTTGGTATTCAAATCCCGATGTTCCGCTCCCCCGTTAAACCGCAGATATGAATTGCTGTCCCGGTCATACTTCCAGGAAACGGTGTAATCGTTTGCGTAAGAAGCGTCCACATTAGAGATAGAAAAGTTTACAGATGTGCCACTCACCGGCCGATCAGCCAAAGCCAGATCTTCCTTAAAAGTCCAGGGAATAAAGCCGGCGTCCCAACTGACCGTCTTTCCGGTTATGTCATCAGTTTCCACATTGGTCAAACCCCTTTTTGCCGCGGCAAAACTCCAGAGTTTATCTGTCGAAGCATAGACGGTGTGTTCAGTCGGAGTGTCTTTGCCCAGGCGGTCATAGTCCCGCCAGAAGGTGGGAAATCCAATGCTGAACTGATTCAAATCATTGTAGCCCTCCCAACCGTAGCGGCCGATCTGTCCCAGGGCATCAGCCGGACCGGGAGTGTTGGCTCCGCCGACGTGGACATACAGGGGAGAAGTTCCATATTCAGAAATCCAGTCAAGATAATAGGTCCGGGCCGAACGCACGGGACCGACGATGTTGGCATCATCACAATAGAATACGGCCATAAACCGGCTTATCCCGCCTTCTGCCTCGGCTTCATAAACAACGTCAGCTGAGGAAAAACCGGACTGCGGCCGGGCAGCTTTGGAATTTTCAATCATGATGCCCATCGGCCGGCGCTTTTCCCAGGCATCTTTTTGAGGTTTGGAAAAAAGCGTACCATTCAAAGGACAGGCCTCCGTCCGGGGCAAATTGGCATATTTTTTCTCCGGCACCTGAAACTTGCCGTTCTTATCTGCGGTACTGGTTTTCGACGCATCAGGAACGCCGGGGCGCAAATATGAAAAGACCGCATAGGAACTGCCGGCGGAAAGAAGATAGAGAGCCAGTCCCAGGAAAATTATGGTTGCTTTTTGCATATGAGTAATTTGTGTATTCGTACTATACAAAGCTTGACCAAGGTTAGTCAATATGGGATTCTCCCGCTCACCCTGCTTGCAATCTGCTTGGAGCTTGTGCTATGGTACTCTATAGGAAATAAACTGCCTTAAGGGAGGTGAGTATAGATGGAAGGATATTGTGTCAAATGTCGAACCAAGAGAGCAATTAAAGACGGGAAAGATGTAACCTGGAAAAACGGACGCAGGGCTCACGTTGGAAAATGTCCCGTTTGCGGCACCACAGTGGCTCGGGTTATGGGAAAAGCCTAAACCTTGATTCGCGTATAGCGAATGGATTTTTTGAAAATCTAAAAAGAGGTCTTCGCAAGAAGGCTTCTTTTTTTAGTTAAAAGGAGGAAATCAGAGGAACTTGAGGACTTTGGCTTTGGATTTGAGGTCAGCAAAATATTGGCGCAAAACGGTGTTTTGCTTGTCAGAGGTCAACGTTGCTTTGGCTTCTTCGCGCAAACCTGCCTCGTCTGTTGCCGTCATTGATGCCCGGTTTTTGTCAATGTAATCAGTAATTTCAGTATCAGAAACTTGAACCTGTCCGGCGGTTAATTTTTCCAGCAATAACTGCAGTTCGACACGATGGCGAAAATCCTCAACAGTATCCCCTTGCTGGGCCAAGGCATCTTTCAAAGAAATGCGCCCGTTAAGAGTCTTTTCAATTTCCGCGACTTTGCCGTCAATTTCAACCGTGGTCACACTGATCTTTTTCTGGGCTCCGGCTTGACGGATCAGCATTTCCCCCACCATTTCATCCAGTGTCTGAGAGCCATAGCGGCTTTCAAGCTGTCTATCAAGACTGAGGCGAAAAACCGGCTGGTTATTGACCATAGCCGCCACAAGCAGGCCTTTATTTCTCCAGGCAAGAAACAACGCCAAAACAATTAAGAGCAACACGATGGCGGCAAAACGGAAATAATTTTTCGGCAGAGAAATTTTCCGGGGTTCTTTCCGGGTCTCTTCAACAGGAGCAACAATATTGGCTGTTTTGAGGGATCTGCGCCGGGATATTTTTTTAGTTGTTCTCGCCATGAATGCCCATATTTTCTGCTATCGGCCTATATTCGTCAAGGAGCAACTTTGGTTCCGAGAACCGCTCCGGAGCCGGCCGCGGGGAGAAAATTTTGCGCTTTGGCAAAAATTACCAAAATTAAACACACAAGAAACCAAATCAAAACTTTTCTCACAAGAATATTGTAACCCTCAAGTCAATTAGAAATTTTTTCCTCTTCTTTTGGTCTAAACCCCAAAGCTTCGGCAACGTGATTTTTGGCAATATTTTTCTCCCCGGCCAGATCAGCAATGGTCCGGGCAATTTTAATGACCCGGTGAAAACCCCGGCCGGACAGAGACAGAGTTGCCGCGGCCTGAGATAAAAGTTCCGTCGATTCCCGGTCAAGCGGGCAGAAAGTCTTGACTCCCCTGGCGGAAAGTTCCGCGTTGCAGGTGAAATTTGTGTTTTGGTATCTTTCAATTTGCATCTCCCGGGCGCGCTGGACATTTTCCCTGATTTCACCGGAGCTTTTTCCCGGCGTCAAATCCGTCAGTCTTTCCGGCGGAATGGTGGCGCAATAGACATGCAAATCTATCCTGTCAAGCAGGGGGCCGGAAAGCCGTTTTTTATACATTGAAATCTGGTGCATGGTGCAAATGCATTTTTTCTTCGAATCCTGATAGTTTCCGCAGGGGCAGGGATTGGAAGCGGCAATTAAAATAAATTTGGCCGGAAACTGACTGGTGCCCGCCGCCCGGGAAACTGTCACAAAGCCGTCTTCCAGCGGCTGACGCATCGCCTCTAAAACGTGACGGGGAAACTCGGCAATTTCATCCATAAACAAAACCCCGCGATGAGCCAGAGAAATTTCCCCCGGTTTGGGATGGGTTCCGCCGCCGATCAAACCGACATGAGAAGTCGTGTGATGCGGGCTGCGAAACGGGCGCTGTTTGACAATCGGATTTTCCGATCCCAAAAGCCCGTTAATACTGTAAATCTTTGTCACTTCAATGGCTTCCGCCTCCGTTATCTTGGGCAAAATTGACGGAAAAGTTCTGGCTAAAAGAGTTTTTCCCGAACCGGGACTGCCGGTCATTAAGCAATTGTGGCCCCCGGCCGCCGCAATCTCCAAAGCTCTCCTGGCTGACTCCTGGCCTTTAACATCGGCAAAGTCAAACTCATATGCTTCTTCGAGGTCAAAATTCAGTTTCTCTTTGGGAACCGGAGTGATTATTTCCAGTCCGAGAAAATGATCTACAAGCTGCCTGAGAGATTTTGCCGGATACACGTCCACATCCGTGACAATGGCGGCTTCTTTGGCATTGATGGCCGGAACAAAAACGCGCTTAAACTTTTTTTCCCTGGCCAGCAAAGTGATGGGTAAAACTCCCGGGGTGGTTCGCAGGTCTCCGTCAAGAGAAAGTTCCCCCAGAAAAAGAGCGTCTTCAAAATCTTCTTTTAGCGATCCGTTGGCAATCAACAATCCCACGGCAATGGGCAAATCATAAAGAGCTCCTTCTTTGGGAAGATCGGCAGGAGCAAGATTGACAGTAATCCGATGGGTGGGAAAATCCAAGCCGGAATTATTAATGGCAGAACGGACCCGCTCTCTGGCTTCTTCCACGGCCTTATCAGCCAGGCCCACTATCTGGAAACTTGGAAGAGCCCGGGAGGCCACATCAACCTCAACGGTAATCAGCACCGAATCCAGTCCCAAAACTGCCCCGGAAAGAACCTTGGCTAACACTACATAAATAGTAGCATAAAAAAGCTCTCTAAGACGAGTAAGCCAGATTCTGTTCCCGCCATCCGGCGGAGCAACAATCTATCTCTGCCCAGCTACTTTAGCCAATTGGGAAGCTGCATTAAGGCTGTTCGGCTGGTTGCAGCGGGGGGAATTGCTTCGTTGCATATCTCTCGTCTCTGTAGCTTCACCGTCCCCGCCTTTTTGGCGGAGCCTCCGCAATTAAACGGAGCACCCTGCTTCCGGCTGTCTGGACTTTCCTCCTCGCCCAAGGCTTGCGCATTGCGGCGGGCTGTTGCCCTGTCTTAGAGAGCAGAAGAATTATATCATACTGGAGGCTATTTTACGCGCAAAACGTGTTCGACAACGACCTTTACTGTTGCCACAAGCGGCACGGCTACCAAAAACCCAAGAGCGCCAAAAAGATGCCCTCCAATCAGAACTGAGGCC
>CAYJLJ010000005.1:0-19547 GCA_964371135.1 uncultured Gammaproteobacteria bacterium
AAAAATATTAACTGGTTAAATAATTACTCCGCATCCCCCCCCGGTAACAACTATAATGCACAGCCCCACAGAAAACCACACGACCCATTTCAGTGGGGAATAAATTTAGTAAATCCTGACCAACAGTTCAATGTGTCGCAGTGGGTAAACTACACAATAAGAGTAATAAGGGAAATATGGGGGAGGGGGAAGTTGCCAATAATAGTTGGGGGAACGGGACTATACATTAAGGAATTGCTTCATCCGTCAGAAACATTGCACGTCCCACAAAATAGAGAATTAAGAATTATGAATTACGAATTATGCGAACTGCAAAACAAACTCCAGAAAACAGATTCCGCCAAATGGGAAAGCATGAATAATTCAGACAGAAATAATCCACGGCGGCTAATTAGGGCGATTGAGGTGGCTGGAATAAGAGATTCTGGACCTGGCCAGAATGACGGATGGAATGTGTTGATAATCGGATTAACCGCGCCGCTGGAAGAACTTTATAAAAGGATAGATAAACGCGTTGAAGAAAGGGTGAAAGTGGGGGTCCAAAAAGAAAAAGAAAAATTGCTGAAAATGGGATATCAACCGAAGGGTTTCGGATACATTGAAAATAGTATCGACGAGTGGAAAACAAATGAACACCAATATGCCAAACGGCAGCTGACCTATTTGAAAAAGTATTTGCCGCAAACCCATTGGTTTGAAATTAACTCACCGGAGATACACGACAGCGTTGAGCGGTGGTATAGTGATAGCAATGACAGTTAAGCGGGCGAAACTGGCCAACGAGAAAGATAAGAATAAATATGCCGAATATCTGGCTTGCGGAGAAGATGTGGTGGCGGTTTTTGGCATCGGGGACCGCTATTTTTGGACCAACGCGATAATTCTTGCCCCATTATCTCTGCTTCTAGTTGGCCTGCCGTTTCTTCTCAAACTGGTACATCTTAAACATAGCAAAACCTACATTCTGACAGACAGAAGAGTCATGATTAAAGACGGGGTCTTTTCGATAAAAATCACCACCGCTCCTTATGACAAAATCACCCACATTACGGTTCAGGAAGATTTCCTGAAAAAAATCAGCTATCAGATCGGGGATATCACTATCCACACGGCCGCGGCGGGAGCGACACCAATTGAATTGGATTTGGTCAAAGTCCAATATCCGATGCGGGTCAAAAATTTGATAGAAGAGCTGATCGTTAAGGAGCGTTCGCTTTTGGGAGTCGCCGGGGCGGAAACTTTGATTAAACCCCTGGCATAACTGACCCTTTACAAGACCGGTATTTTTATAATATAACCATTATATGGCAGACAGTCCCGCAGCAGACGTGAAACCTAAAAAAATTCTTCTGGTTGATGACGACGAAGCTCTTCGACAGCTTTATTCGTTGGAACTTTCGGGAAGGCAATACGAGGTGGTCACGGCCTCTGACGGGGATGAGGGTTTTGCCAAGGCCAAAAGCGAAAAGCCGGATCTGATTCTGCTGGACATTATGATGCCCAAAACTGACGGGATCGCGGCCCTTTCCAAAATCAAAGGCGAAGCTGAAACAAAAGCCATTCCGGTTATTATGCTGACAAATTTTGGCCAGGAAAACCTGGTCCAGCAGGCTTTCAGTCTCGGATCTGTTGACTACCTTCTGAAATATAAAGTGACGCCGGCAGAGATGGCGGAAAAAGTCGCTCAGGTTTTAAGTTCCAAACCGGTTCAACTCTAGTCTTCCCCCGAAAATCCTGCTAATCTATGGTTATGCTGCCCACGGATCCGATTGTCTATCTCACGCCCCTGGCGCTTTTAACGCTTCTGACTTCTTTTGTGCAGATTCGTAAGAACGAAACGGATTTAACCCGGCGCAAGAAAGAAATTGACCAGAAAATCTATGAAACTTTAATTTTGCGGGAAATCGGGGAGCGGACCGGCTATGAATTGAGCCTTGAAAAGATTCTGGACACGATTGCTAATTCTTTGAATAAACTTTTGCCTTATTCGGTGGTCAGCTACCTGCTCAAAGCCCCGGATCAGACCATGGGAAATTTGCGTTTCCATGTTGAAGAAAGCGTCAACCGAAAATTTCTTCTTGACGTCAAAAAACACATGCTGGACAAGCTGCCGGTGACGGAAGTGGTTGAAACGGTGACCGGAACAATTATTGATGAGGCGACCACCACACCCGTGTCCTCGCTTTGGATTGTGCCGCTGACCATTAATAACCGGGGGACCGGGGTTCTGGCCATTGCTAGTAAGAAGCCGGGGCTCTATCGCGGGCCGGAAATGGAAGTCTTAAATAAGATTTTAGCCCAGGCGAACCGGGCTGTTTCCAATCTGGAAACAGTTTTGGCCACGGAAGGAGAAAAGCTCAATTCGATGGTTACCTCTATGGCCGACGGGGTTCTCATGCTGGACGCAAACATGTCTCTGGTGGTCATTAATCCGGCGGCCGTGGGACTTTTGGGGTTGGGCGGCGACAGAAAAGTTACCATCCTCGACGTGGCCGGGTGCCTTTCGGACAAGATTGATTTGCGCAGCAAAATTGATGAGAGCGTTTCGGCGGACAAGCTGGTCACTTTTGAAAATCTGACCGTGGGAGACAAAATTTCCCGTCTTTTGATTTCTCCTGTCAAAGCTGAAGGCGGCAAAGTTCTGGGGGCGGTAGTCCTTTTTCATGATATTACGGCCCAGCGGCAGTTGGAACGGGTTCGGGAAGAATTCACGGCCATGATGGTTCATGAGCTGCGGGCGCCGCTCACGGTTGTCCGGGGAACAACGGATATGTTTTTGAAAAATCCCCAAATGTCTTCGCAGACGCAGGGAATAGAGCTGTTAAAAACTATGGAATCTTCTGCCGGGACGATGCTGACGCTGGTTAATGATTTGCTGGACGCCGCTAAGATTGAAGCCGGTAAATTCCAGATAATTAAAATCAAAGCAAATATTGCCGATGTTGTCAGAGACCGGATAACTTTCTTTACCCAGATGGCTAATCCCAAAGCCATTACGATTTCCCCCGATACCCTTGACACCAGCCTGGAAGTTGAATTCGACAGGGACAGGATTTCACAAGTTCTGAATAATCTATTTTCCAATGCCATTAAATTTACGCCTGTTGGCGGGAAGATTTCAGTATCTTGCTATAAAATTAATGCTTTAACAGATGTTCATTGGCGGTATCCGGATCAGGCAAGTGTCCAGGCAAAAACTCCGGCAGTCATTATTTCTATTTCTGATACGGGAACGGGCATCCCCACCGAAAAAATCGGCGATTTATTTTCAAAATTTAAACAATTGCAGCCTTCGGACAGCGAACACAAAGGCACCGGCCTGGGACTGGTCATTGCCAAAGGTATTATTGAATCCCACGACGGCCAAATCTTTGTTCAGTCCAAGCCAAACGAGGGTACAACTTTTTACTTCACGCTACCGCTTAACTAATCATACAAAACGTAGCCTTTTCCGCGGATGGTATGAATAAGTTCCTGATAAATCCCCATGTCTTTAACTTTTTTACGGATTTGTTCCACGGCTTTAGAAATGCTATAAAGACTAAACTTATCCGCGGCTAACTCATCATCGCCCCACAATGCAAAGCCTATGCTGTCGTGAGTTACCAACTTGTTTTTATTTTTAGCTAGTATCTCCATAATAATCTTTTCAGTTGGTGTCAAGGAAATATCCTGGATGTTTTGGAGAATTGGTTTTAGGGGGAAGCCAAGCCTAGATAAATATATCTGGCTTTCTACCACTAAATTCTCAGGCAAAACATCAGGATGTTTTGAAACTGTTGGCTGGTAGTTGCAGTCAAAGACTTTTCCGAGCGTTGTATTACTTAATAAAAAATCCACGTTCGACTCGGTTTGGTACCAGAGAGGAAGTTTATTTGTTGGCTGCTCAATTTGCATAAATAAAGTGATAATTCCTTCAGCAATTTGAGCCGGGCCAAAATCAGACCGGACAGTTAGATAAAAATCGTATTTATTATTAACTTTTTTGTAGGTGAAACTGTCGGAGGTGCCAAATGGGGTTACAAAAACCTGGATTTTGTTAATCTTCCTCAGCTTGTAATTAGTTAAAACTTTCTCGAACTCTTTAAAAAACAGTCTTTCTTTTAAGCACCAAAGAGTTGGCAGGTGCGATTTCATTTGCGGTTGGTTTAAAAGTAAATTGGCCGCTTTATTGCGTAAGCTTTTTGGAAAAAAGAAAAGGTTGTTCTTGGGGTCAATCTTTTCCAGCTCAGCCCAAAAATCACGCGGATATTTCAGACTGGGAAAGTATACGGTACGGGGATCTTGTGCTACTAGATTTGGCAGTACCAGAAAACGACGTTGTTGATAAAAGCCGTGATAAATTCCGAACGCCAGATAGCAAAGATAATTTGCCAACTGGTCCCGGTCATTTTCAATAAATGTTACTTTTGGATAGCTCATAAACGGCACTCAAACAAGACTCAAGCAGAGTTGTTTTTGCCGTTTTATTATACGGCCAGTTAATCCTATAGTCAAAATTATGGCTAAATACATATCAGAAAAACCTATGTGTAACGCATTATGCGTACGCTGTCATTGGGAAAAAAATCCACCACTGGCCCCATTGCTTATTGATCTTCAATGTGGGGCTGACAGTAATAGAAGGGTTGGGGGATTAACTCCCCAAGGACCAGAAATTCCCCAGGAAGTTACGGTATGCCACAAACGAAGCCTAAGACGAATTTCCTTACGGTGTTTATGGCCTGGAAATTGGTCCGCTTGGAGGGATTGGTTAAACGACTAAGTCATATGTGTAAGGTTAAATGCAGCGAAATTTGTATTTTCCATAAAATATTAAAAGTAACGCCGCCACCAGACGAGCACCAGTGCACGGCAACTGGAGGAACGCTGGAATATATTGTGGACGTGGGTTCGTCACTATCTGTTAGCGATATTGATTGCCGTCACCCTAGCCATAAAAAGGAGGAGGAAAATAATGGCAGCCAGTGAACTTCAAACTAGAGTAGTTGATTTTGAGCCGAGCGAGGCTTTAAATGAAGCTATTGCTGCTCATTGGGCGGCTGGTGAAATTGCTGCTGATATTGGGAATCAGGTTTCGGACTTGATTACACGTGTGCGGGCTCATACTCTGCGCGAACCATTTGGCTTCACAAAAACGCAAGGAAGGATGGTTATCGAACAAATACGTGCTTGGCATCCTGGCCGATGTGAGATACGAGGATCGGCACACTGCCGGATAATCCAAGAATTCGTTAATGCGGCAGACCGGTTAGAAAGAATTCATGGGTCCTAAAAATTGTTTGCAAGGGGAAGTCTTGCATATGGTGTCAAATTAAAACGATTCTGGACCCGGCCAGAATGACGCACGAAAGAAGGTTGCTTCGGCCGAACACTCGCAATGGCAAAAAAGTGGTATAAAATATAAGTGTGAGATTACTGAAAAGGCAGTTGGAAAAACTTTCTGATATTTGTGCGGACATTGCTCAAGTGAGCTTAGCCAGCATTGTTATCCCGGTAGCTGTTGACAGATTTAGCTGACAATTGCTACTATTTGGTAGCACAGTTTGTTTTGCTTTTTGGTTCTTAAGTATTTATTTAAGAAAATAATGAGTTTTAATCCGGACAATTTGTTTTTCTTTTATTTTGGGCTCTCGATCTTAGCTTTGGCGATTGCTATTGTGTATTTTACTTCGACAAAAAAAGGTAAGAAAAGGGCAAAATAGCCTCTTTTGTGCTTGACAATTAGCAAAATGGGTAGTAGACTGCTAACTACATGGAAACGACTAAAACCACTATTTTACCGGTTGCTCCGCTTCGTGACGGCCCGGTTTTTCCATATACCGATGTTCCTCTCGTTTTCGGACGCAGCAAAAGTGTCGCCGCTTTGAAAAGCGGAGCCGACACCAACCGTCTGATTTTTGTCACCGGCCAAAAAAACCCCGCTGACACTGAGCCGGAAGAAACCAGCCTGTTTGAAACCGGAACCATCTGTCAGATTAAACATATTTTTCAAAGCGAATCGGAAGTGAACGTTTTGGTTTCCGGCGTTTCCCGGGCAAAAATTTTGCGTTTGCAGAGCATGACTGATTTTCTGGTGGCCGAAGTGGAAGAGATTCCCGATCAGGAATTTTCCGCTGATCCGGAAATTGCCGCTTTGGCGACTCATGTCACGACAGAATTTCAAAATGCCATCCGTTTGGGCCGGGGCTTTGACTTTTTTGTTTTGATGCGGGTGACTTCGGGTCTTGGGCCGGCCGAACTGGCCAACCAGATGGCCCAGATTTTGGATTTTCCCCCTGATCAGCGCCAGGCCCTTTTGGAGGAAACGGATGTCAAAGTCCGGCTTAAAAAAGTCGCGGATCAGCTGGCCAAGGAAATTAATGTTATTGAACTGGAACGAAAAATCATTTCCAGCAGCCAGCAAAAGTTTGACAAGAACATTAAGGAAAACCTTCTTAAAGAGCGCAAACGGGCGATCGAAGAAGAACTGGGGGAAATGGATGAGGAAACCAACGAAGTCAAAGAACTGGAAGCAAAAGCCAAGAAGTCCGGAATGCCGGATGAGGTCCTTAAAAAAACCCAGAAAGAAATTAAACGTCTGGAGCGGATGAGCAACATGAATCCGGAAGCCGGATATATCCGCACCTATGTTGAGTGGCTCCTCGATATGCCCTGGAGGCCAACGGCCCCGAATGGAACTGACATTGCCAAAGCCCAAAAAATTCTCGATGAAGACCACTATGGCCTGGAAAAAGTAAAAGAGCGGATTGTGGAATATCTGGCGGTTATGAAATTGAAATCACAGCATAAAGCGGTAACTGATGACGCAGTGGCAATAGACAGCGAGGACAATCAGCCGGCACCAAGTCTTCCTGATGAAGGCAAAAAACGCAAAGCCTCGACACCTACTATCTTGTGTTTTGTGGGGCCGCCGGGGGTGGGAAAAACTTCTCTGGGCAAATCCATTGCCCGGGCGCTGGGACGCAAGTTTGTCAGAATTTCTCTGGGCGGTGTTCGTGACGAAGCGGAAATCCGCGGCCACCGGCGTACCTATGTCGGGGCCATGCCGGGGCGGATTTTGCAGGGGATGAAAACAGTGGGAAGCAAAAACCCGGTGTTTATGCTGGACGAAATTGACAAACTTGGCAATGATTTTCACGGCGACCCGTCAGCGGCTCTTCTGGAAGCGCTGGATCCGGAACAAAACTACGCTTTTTCCGACCACTACCTGGAAGTCCCTTATGACCTATCTGAAGTAATCTTTATTACCACAGCTAACGTCCTGGAAACAATTCCACCGGCTCTTCTGGACCGCCTGGAGATTATTCATTTTCCCGGCTATACCAGCGCGGAAAAATTTTCCATTGCCAAGAAATATCTTATTCCCAAACAGTCGGAGGCCAACGGGTTGACTTCTGAACAGGTAGAAATTAGCGATAAAACTTTGGAAACAATTATTGCCCGCTATACCAAAGAGGCCGGAGTGCGTAATTTGGAGCGGGAAGTGGCGACGGTTTTTCGAAAAATTGCCAAGAAAATTGCGGAAAAAGATTCCGGAAAAAAGATTGAAGTGCTGGTTAGTGACCTGCACAAATATTTGGGTGCATACAAATTTACCTCGACCATTGCTGAGCGAAAAGATGAAATTGGTTTGTCCACCGGACTGTTCTGGACGCAAGCGGGAGGAGGAATACTTTTGATTGAAGTCGCCACGATGCCGGGCAAGGGCGCCTTAACTTTGACCGGTCAACTTGGCGGTGTCATGCAGGAATCGGCAAGAGCGGCTCTGTCCTTTGTCCGTTCCCGCTGGAAAGAATTGGGACTGGATGAAAAACTTTTCCAGAAAATTGACATTCATGTTCACGTTCCGGAAGGGGCCATTCCCAAAGACGGCCCGTCAGCGGGGACAGCTATCACAACGGCCCTGGCGTCGGCCCTGACCAAAACCCCGGTAAAGAAATTTGTGGGGATGACAGGCGAAGTAACACTACGGGGAAGAGTCTTGGAAATCGGCGGCATTAAGGAAAAAGTCATCGGCGCTCATCTGGCCGGAATCAAAACGATCATAATCCCGAAGGATAATAAAAAAGACCTGGAAGACATTCCGGGATATATCCTGAAGGATCTGGAATTTAAGTTTGTCGAAAGCATGGATGAAGTTCTGGGCATCGCGTTAAATAAACAAAATGGCAAAACAAAACTTTCGCCAAAAAGTGTTGGCCGTCGTCGCCGCGATTCCGAGCGGCCGCGTGTCTACCTACGGGCGCATCGCTAAACTCGCCGGTTCGCCCAAAGCCGCCCGGGCGGTGGGAAATATTCTCCATGGAAATACTGATCCCGGTCACATTCCCTGTCACCGGGTAGTATCAAGTACCGGCAAACTCTCCTGCAAATATGCTTTTGGGGGACTGGAATCTCAAACCAAAAAACTACAAAGTGAGGGGGTAAAAGTGGCTAATGGACACGCACTAATTTGGCGGTGTAGACGATGTCGAGGACTTCGCCCTCGGGGCTTTCAAATTGGTTGGAATTAGTTAATTGGTGATATTGCTGCAAATATTGGGACAGAGATTCTCTGGCGGCTTTCATGTCCGCGCTTAAATCTTTGACTTTTTCAGAAAGTTCGCGCATGTTGGCCATCTGCATGAGCTGTTTTTTGGTGGCCTGCTTCACCTTGGCGGCTGCTTTGGCTTCGTCGGAGTGCTTTTTATAGGTCTCATCATTGTTGAGGGCGTCCTCAACCATCTGTTTGTGTTCCGTCAGGAGACGTTTGTTCTCATTAATCTGCCCGAGGTAGGTTTGAATGAGATTTGTTACCGTAATCAGAGTATTGGCTTCGTCGGTGGGAGCAGCGGTAGTATTGTCATCATTCATGGCGACTTAATATATAATGGGAAAGATGAGGAATGCAAGGTATCAATTTTATGTAATTCTTGGACTGATAATCCTTGGGATTTTGGACACGGCATATTTGACGTGGGAACACTATGCAAATATTATTCCTCCATGTCCCGCGCATTCGGTATTGGGCAGTTTTGTGGATTGCGGCAGGGTACTGCGCAGCCAGTACGCCACCGTTTTTGGTATACCTTTGGCCGTAATTGGCTTGGGCTACTATATTTTCTTACTGTTTGTAACCTACTTTAAGCCCAAATTACTGTTTTTCATCACTCCATTTGCTCTATTGGCCTCAGTCTACTTTTTATATCTGCAAATATTTGTCCTGCATACGATTTGTCTCTACTGCACTTTCTCCGGCGTAATTAATTTACTCTTGTTACTTCTGGTATACTTGGGTAATGGATTTAAAGGAAAGATTCTACAAAGTCTACAATAATTTGCCGCTTAATCTACGCGAGGAAGTTGTTTTGGTTCTTGATGACGAGTCAATTACCTGGAAAGTTGCCCGTTTGGAAATCGATAACGACACGAAATTATCAAAAATTATTTTGGAAAAACTTTCCAGTTTAGAATTTATATGAATAATAAAAAAACTGTTAAATCTGTCACTGACGAAGAGATACGCAAATTAGTAGTCTCGAGGTTACGTAGTTTTCCGTCCGGCAAAAAAATCTCAATTGGCGCTGATGGTGAGTTTTCAAAAGAAGAGTTGATTAAACGAGTCGAAGAAAACGATGAAATCGGTAAAAAAATTACAGATATACAGCTCAATTATCTCCGTTTCCTAAAAGAAGGAACACTTACTAATGGCTAAAACAATATTAATAACCCGGCCCAATCACGAAGTTACAACAAATTATCTTTTTTATTGGAGTCAAACAATAATAAATTTTTGCGTTAACAGAGGCAGCAATCTAATTGATTTAGACGGAAAAAGAGCAAATAAGACTGAATTGGAGCATGTAGTTTCTAAGACAAGACCAAAATTGTTAATCTTAAACGGCCACGGGAATGAAAAAACAGTTACAGGGCATGATAATCAGCCAATTGTAATTGCCGGGAAAAACGACAGCTTATTAAGTTCGGCTATAGCTTTTGTTCGAGCCTGCCGGTGCGCACTTGAATTAGGCCCAAAAAGTATTAAATCTGGTGCAAAAGCATTTATTGGTTATTCAGACGATTTTGTCTTTCCAGTAGATGACCGGCATATTAGTAAACCCTTAACTGATGTAGACGCCGGAACTTTTTTAGAAGCTTCAAACCAAGTGGCTATCTCCCTGTTAAAAGGCCATACCGTATTAGAATCAAATGAAAGGTCTAAAGGTTATTATAAAAAGGCAATAAGCAAATTTTCAAACAGTGATGCTACCAGTGACCAGGCGTCCCTGGTTCCGTATTTGGTCTGGGATTATCAACATCAAGTTTGTTTAGGTGATCTCCAGGCAACTATTTAAATCCTCTTATCTATGCTTTTTGAAGTTATCTTCGATGTTGAGACAAAAAAGTTCTTTGACGAAATAGAAGGCCATGACCCGGCCGATCTGGGCGTTTCGCTCGTCTCTACATATAGTCGTGAGCTGGATGACAACTTTCAGGAAATTTCCGGCCGGATGCAAAGTTTTTTTGAAAAGGACTTTGACCGGATGTGGAAGCTTTTTCTGAAAGCGGACCGGGTGATCGGATTTAATTCTCTCCATTTTGATGTCCCGGCCCTCAAACCCTATGCCCCGCCGGCATTTAGCAAACTTTCTCATTTCGATGTTCTGGCCGAGCTAAAGGATGCCTCAGGAAGACGGGTTTCTTTAAACTCCGTGGCCAGGGAAACTCTGGGGGAAACGAAAAATGATAACGGGGCAAACGCGATTAAATATTTTGCCGCCGGCGACCCGGACAGTTTGGCTAAACTACTAAAGTATTGTGAAATGGATGTGGAAATAACTAAAAAAGTTTACGATCACGGCCGCGAACATAAGCAATTAAAATACAAGGATTTCTGGAACACGGTCCACACTGTCGATGTTGATTTTTCCTATCCCGTAAATTTTACGGCAGCTGCAAAACAGGAGAGTTTGTTTTAGCCGGTGAAGCGGGTGGTGGGGTGACTGGGACCTTGACCGCTGCGGTAAATATTGCGGGCAACATAGGCGAGTATCAGCCCGCCGATGACCGCGGCAATCAGGCCTTCAAAGCTAAAGCCGACGACGGCTGTTCCTAAAAGCAGGGAGGAAATAAATCCGCCGACGATGGCTCCGAGAATTCCCAGGATAACAGTCGAGATTAAACCACGGTTGTCCGTGGGATCAAGAAGGTTAACGATAAATCCGGCGATAAAGCCAAAGATTATCCAGGCGAGAATGTTGGTTGGGTTTGCTAATACTGAATTAACTGCTTCCATGCCGCAATACTACTTTTCCTGTTTAAATAAGAGGTAAAGGAAGTTTAAGCAATGTGTAATAAGTGGGGGGCCTTTCTCTTCATAATTTCTTAATGTTTGCCGGAGTATAGTTGTGACATGTTATGTCCACGAAGGCTATAGTCATTAGTATAATCATTTTTCTCGCGGCAATTACCGGCGTTTCCTTTCTTTTAACGGCCGGGCAAAAACCTACACCGGACAATACCTACGATTTTGGTGAAATCAAGGTTAGCGACACAAAGGAAAAGGAGTTTGTCTTAAAAAATACCGGTAGCAAACCGCTCCAGATCTTAAACATTAATTCCAGTTGCGGCTGCACAGCAGGAAAGATCATCTATAACAACTCTGAAACCAAAGAATACGGAATGCATGCCCAGAGCGGCTATTTAATGGATATTGCCCCCGGGACAGAAGCCAAAGTTAAGGTAATTTACCGGCCGTTCCAAATGCCTGTCTACGGAGCAGTAGAAAGAGAAGTGTATGTCACTACAAACGATCCGCAGAGAGAAAAGTTAATTTTCGCTGTTAAAGCTTATGTTAGACAGTAACTTTCTTTTCGGTATTTCTTTAACCGCTTCTTTTCTGGCCGGGGTTCTTGCCTTGTTTGCCCCGTGTTGTATTACCTTTCTCTTTCCGTCGTATTTAGGAACCATTTTTAAAGGCGGCGGTAAAGTCATGCTTTATACCCTCGTCTTCGCCCTTGGGCTAGCTTTCATTCTTATTCCAATCGCCCTGGGTTTTAGGTTTGCTATTTTCTTTTTAGATACTTACCACACGCCGATTTATTACCTAGGGGCTGCCGTCATGATTCTAATGGGAATAATGACCTTAAAACCCATCTTTCACTTGCCGCAAATATTTCACGTCAACGCTAACCTGGATAAAGATGTTAACGTTTTTTCTGTTTTTGGTCTGGGTCTAATGTCCGGCTTGACCTCTGCCTGCTGCGCTCCGGTTTTGTTTGCCGCGATTACTTTAACCTCTTTGTCTCCCACGTTATTTCAAGCATTAATCGTTTCATTTGCCTACGTTACCGGTATTGTTATGCCGCTTTTTATCATGTCTTTGTTTTATGAAAAGGCGGCCTCAAAAATTGGCGGTCCGAACCGGCAGAAAATTTATACTGTTCTTAAATACGTGGGTGCGGCTATATTTTTAATAACCGGTATTGCCATTGCTGTTGCCAACTACATGGGCATTATCCAGATGAACCAAATGGAGCCATACAGCCAGACAATCCGAATGACCGTTTTTAATGTTGCCAAATATTTTCAAAACCCAATTGTTGATTTAGCGGCGTTTTCAGTCATAATAACCTCATGCGGATACTTCTTATTGAAGACGAAAAAAGACTCTCAGCCGTGGTAAAAAAAGGCCTGGTGGAAAATGGTTTTGCCGTAGACCAGGTTTATGACGGCGAAGAAGGCCAATATCTGGCTGAAACCGAGCAGTACGATCTGGTTATTCTGGACATAATGCTTCCCAAAGTGGATGGTTTGACTGTTTGCCGAGTTCTTCGCGAAAAGGGCATTAAAGTTCCCGTCCTTATGCTTACGGCCAAAACAACCATTGAGGACAAGGTTGCCGGTTTAGACACCGGGGCCGATGATTATTTAACGAAACCCTTTTCTTTTTTAGAATTGCGTTCCAGGGTACATGCCTTGATAAGACGCAGCAGTAAAGAAACTTCGCCGGTTATAAAAATTGCCGATTTAGAACTTGACCCGGTAAATAGAACTGTTGCGCGGGCTGGCGAAAACGTTCCGCTTACACCTAAGGAGTTTTCCATTTTGGAATTTCTTGTCCGGCATAAAAACGAGGTAATTACCCGAACCCAGATTTCCGAGCATGTTTGGGACATAAATTACGAAAGCATGAGTAATGTTATTGATGTTTTTATGGCCACGCTCAGGCGCAAAGTTGATAAAAAGTCCAGGGTTAAATTAATTCACACGGTTCACGGTGTTGGTTACCGATTATCTTTAGAATGAATATTAGAAGCGTCCGTTTCCGATTAACATTTTGGTACTCCAGCGCCTTTTTTTTGGCGATAGCAGTAATATTTTTGGCGTTCTATTTAATAACAAAACAAGTACTGCTTGGCCACACCGATGCCTCAATTATTTCCCACGGCCAAAAAATTGTGGAGGTTGTTTCCCGGGAAAACACACCCCTGAACCAGTCAATTATTCCTGATGGCCAGGCATTTTCCCGGGAGTTTAGTGAAATCCCGGGTATGCTGGTTGTTGTCGCCGATCCTGCCGGAAAAATAGTTTCCAGTTCTCAACCACTTGGCAGCAACGCCACGCTTATAAGTAATTTACTGGGAAACTCAGCCAGTATCATCAAACCCGCTTTCTCCGACCGGACGCTTGGCTCAGTTCCGCTCCGCCTGGGAATTTTTCCGGTAAAAAAAGACGGTTTACTAACGGGTTTAGTTTTAGTTGGTCACCCTAACGATGTTGTGGCAAACTCGCTTCATACTTTAACAACTACATTGCTTCTGATCTATTTTGGGTTGCTGGTTCCTACTGTTGGCGGAGGACTATTACTCGCGCGCGGGGCAATGTCACCAATATCCGGGATTTCAGAAAAATTAAAAAAGATCAGTTCCCAAAATTTAAATGAGCGGGTTGATCTGGCCAAAACCGGAGATGAAGTTGAAGAACTGACAGTTACCTTTAATAATTTGCTTGATAGGTTGTCTGATGCTTTTAATCGTGAACGCCAGTTTATTGCCGACGTGACCCACGAACTTAAAACTCCACTATCGACAATCAGAGGCAGTGTGGAAATTGCTTTGACCCGGGACCGGTCGAAAGAGGAGTATAAGCGGGTACTAGCTGATACTTTGGAAGACATCGACCGATTGTCCGGTACTCTTAAAAATGTTCTCGATTTGGCTTGGTCGGAGGCAGATCATACGACATTACACCAGGAGTCATTTGACCTGACGGAACTGGCCTATGAGTTAAAAGATATTGCTCAAAAAATGGGAAAA
This sequence comes from uncultured Gammaproteobacteria bacterium, assembly GCA_964371135.1. Taxonomy (GTDB): domain Bacteria; phylum Patescibacteriota; class Microgenomatia; order JAMCZE01; family JAMCZE01; genus JAMCRP01. The sequence goes on from CAYJLJ010000005.1 coordinate 14,301, forward strand.
ACTATTGATGGAAATATTGGAAGAAATATTTGGGTAACAGGGAAAAGAGAGAAAATATTCAGGGTAATATTTAATGTTTTGGACAATGCCTTTAAATTTAGTCCCAAAGGTGGAAAAATTACTTTTTCTCTAAAAGCTAATGATCAAAACGCGGTAATCCAAATACACGATACCGGGCCGGGAATAGCTCCTGAGGACTTACTGCATATTTTTGAAAGATTTTATCGCGGCTCAAAAACGGCAAAAGTTTTGGGATCGGGTCTGGGTTTGGCTATTGCCTCTTCCATTATTTCCGTTCACCATGGCACAATTAATGTCGAAAGCGACCCGGGAAAAGGTACGACTGTGACAATAATTTTACCGCTAAAAATATGATGGATCATTCTCACCACGAGATGAAAATGCCCTTAAAATCCTCTTTTTTGGAGAAATTTAAGATGAGTATGACCATGAGCATGGGTATGGAGCATACCGGTTTGGCCGGGCGGGAGATGGCCAAGATGATGGAGGAAGATATCAGAAATAAATTTTTCTTCGCCTTAGTCCTCACGACTTTTATTGCGGGTTTGATGTTTTTAAAAGCCAGTCCGTGGTTGTTGTTGCTTCTAACTACACCGGTATATTTTTATTCCGGCTGGATTTTTCTTTATTCCACGTATAAAGCTCTGCGGGCGAAAACGCTAAACATGGCGGTGTTAATCGCTGTCGGGATAACTGCGGCTTACGGATTTAGTGTTGTTCTAACTTTTCTCGGGAGTATGGACTCGTACTATGAAGCTGCCGCCATGCTGATAACATTTGTCTTGTTTGGCCATTGGATGGAGATGAAGTCAAGACGCGGAACCACCGATGCCTTGCAAGCCCTTTTCAATTTAGTGCCGCCTCAGGCCAGGGTTCTCCATGACGGCATGGAAATGTTAATGCGAACTTCCGAGGTTAAAATTGGGGATATTTTGCTTTTAAAACCTGGAGATAAAGTGCCTGTTGATGGCGAGATAATCGAGGGAGAAACTGCAATTGATGAGGCACTGGTTACCGGCGAATCACTTCCTGTAGCTAAAAAAGTTGGGGATAAAGTTATTGGCGGTTCAATTAATCAAACCGGATCAGTTCAGTTTAGGGCTACAAAGGTAGGCAACGACACAGCTTTAGCCCAAATAGTAAAAATGGTGGAAACCGCGCAAAATTCCAAAGCGCCGGGCCAAAAGATTGCCGACCGGTTTGCAAAATATCTGGTAATTATTGCCGTCGGCGGCGGACTAATAACTTTTGTTATTTGGTATTTTATTGCCGGCCAGCCGTTAATGTTTGCCCTAACTTTTGCTATTTCCGCGATAGTTATTGCCTGCCCGGACGCGTTGGGGTTAGCCACGCCTACGGCCGTCGCGGTTGGTACCGGACTGGGGGCAAAACATAATATTCTAATTAAAGATGCCCCAACCTTGGAGCAAGTTTCAAAAATAACCGCTGTCGTCTTGGATAAAACCGGCACATTGACAGAAGGAAAGCCAAAGGTGACAAGTATCACCGGAGACATTTTACAGATCGCGGCAAGTTTAGAGAAATTATCAACCCATCCCCTGGCAAAAGCAATATTAGACGAGGCGGAAAAACAAAAAATAAAATTACTGCCGGTTACCAATTTTGAAAACCTGGCCGGCAAGGGGGTTAAGGGCAAAATTAACGGGAAAGAATATTTCGTGGGAAAAAACGATACCGGAAAAATAATCCTCTCTCAAAACAAAGAAGTTTTAGGGGAAATCGCTGTTACAGACGCTATCAAGCCGTCAGCAAAAACGGCGGTTGACGAAATGAAAAAACTGGGGCTGGAAGTGGCGATGATTACCGGAGACAACGCGCAAACGACTAATGAAGTGGCAACCCTAGTAGGTATCACCAGGGTTTTTTCTCAAGTACTGCCGGCAGACAAAGAGAAATACGTTAAAAAACTCCAGGATGAAGGAAAATTTGTCGCCATGGTTGGTGACGGGGTTAATGACGCTCCGGCCCTGGCCCGGGCGGATATTGGCATCGCCATTGGCGCCGGAACTGATGTGGCCATTGAAACGGCCAAAGTGGTGTTGATGAAGTCCGACCCCCTAGACATTTTACGAGCCATAAAACTTAGTAAGGCCACGGTGCTTAAGATGAAACAAAACCTGTTTTGGGCATCGATTTACAATCTCCTGGCAATTCCCATTGCCGCCGGAATTTTATACCCTAAATTTGGGATAACATTACGGCCGGAGGTTTCGGCACTGCTTATGTCCTTATCGTCTATAATAGTTGCCACCAACGCGGTATTATTAAAAAGAGAGGAGGCGAATTTAATATGATGGGCTATTACTATAACAATATGATGGCGGGCTGGGGAGTTTTTGGGCTAATTACTTGGCTGGCATTAATTACTTTCCTGTTTCTAGGCATTGCCTGGTTTTTGAAAAGCATTTTCAAAAAGTGATTTTTTTGGAAAGGATTAAATAAAAAAAAGTAAATTGTGTGTCATTCTGGGCGGCTCCAGAATCTACGTCATAAAAGATATTATACAATTCTTTCGTGATAATAGATGATCGGGTTTACGGAAAAATCAAAATTGAAAATCCTTTAATCGTGGAATTGATTGCCAGTTCTCCCATGCAACGGCTAAAACATATTAATCAATCCGGAGGACCGGTTTTTTTGGAACCGTCAAGAGATATCACCAGATTTGAGCATAGTATTGGTGTCTGGTTCATTCTTAAAAAATTCGGGGCCGGTTTAAAAGAGCAGGTTGCGGGTTTACTTCATGATGTTCCCCATACTGCCTTTTCTCATGTGATTGATGTTGTCTTTCCAACTGAAGATCACACCTTCCACGAAAAATTCACTGAGAAAGTTATTCTAAACTCCGAAGTTCCTGATATTTTAAAAAGGCACAAGATTAAGGTTTCAGATATTTTAACAAAAGAAAATTTTCTTCTTCTGGAAGCCGACCTTCCTGATCTTTCGGCGGACAGAATAGATTATTTCTTAAGAGATACCCGCCCCGACCAAATTTTCCCTAATTCCCTAGTTGAAGAGTTTCTCAATGGCCTTTTTGTAAAAAATTCCGTATTTTATTTTAAAAATAGGTCTCTAGCTTCTCTTTACGCGATCTTGTTCCTTAATGCTGGGAGATTGTTATGGCTTGATCCTAATTCTCACGGAAGTTTTTATCTTTTAGCAACTGCCCTAAAAAGGGCTATGGAAATCAAAAAAATCACTCTTGAAGATTTTTTTGGAACAGATGATCAGGTTTTTGCGAAATTGAAAAAAATAGATGACGAACAAGTTAAAAAATACGTGAATAGACTAAATCCTTCCACGAGATTTATTTATGTTGAGCCAAGTTTGGCTGAATTTTCAGGGCCAAATAAACCAAGAATTGTCGATCCGTTGGTGGAAACTGCAGCAGGGATGGTTAGAATTTCAAAAATAGTTCCAAGATTAAATGAATTTTTTGATTATTACAAAAAAACTTACAAAATCCTTCATGTTTCTGAAAAATAGATTCTGGACGCGCTTCGCTTGCCAGTAATTGCAGGGTGCAACCCTGCAATTTAACCGTATTGACGCCGTTTGCAAGAGGTGATGGCGCCATTACGTTCTAAAGAAGAACGCACCCAACTTCCGCTAGTGTGGTAATTAGAAGTGTTTTGTTTTAACACTCGACACTCGCCGCCTGAAACGTGGAATACGCTTCGTTTTCAAGTTAGAATATGGTTAATTCCTCAGAACTGTTTTAAGAAAATTGCCAAAAACAAAACGTGCATTCATTTTATCTACCTTTCTTTTTCGTAGATTGCCTTCACTGGTTTTGCCCCTTAATGTCAGAAAGGCAAAAACTACTGCGTCAGTTTGAGCAGAAATTTGTAATAAAGGTAAAACTTGTTGCCTTTTAGCCGTCAGTAAATCAATCTCTCTTTCTTGTAAACCCTCTGAAAACTCTTCCAAAGTTACAAACAAATCATCCTGTTCCAAGTCGCTTTGGAGCTTTAAATCCGAACCTTGTCCGGACTTTTGGGCCAAATCGAGTAAAGTAGCACAAAGTCCTGCTGCCCTTAACATCTTTAATTGTTCGTCCGGTTGATAATCAGAAGTGTCTTTTTGGCTTTCACTCAAATCTGCAACCTCGATGAAGTGCGTCCGGCAAGACTCGATTGCATCAGTAATTAGAATTTCTGCCATTTGGGGAAATTATAGCATGCTTGATAAGCACGACTTGCTATATTGCAGGGTGCATCCTGCAATTTAATAAAAGATTCTATCGCCCTTCGGGCTCCAGAATGACGACATGGAGAAGATTGTCCCGCACCGTGCGGTACGGGATCCCGTACGTCCGTGCGGGACTTCGCTACTAAAGTGGCTTGCAATGGCAACAGAAACTGCATAGTTAGATGTTTTCTCTTAAATAATTAGCTAATTGCTTTTTAATGACCCGCATGCCCATAGAAGTCTTTAAATATTTTTCTCTAGCTTCGGCATCGGATTTAAGAAGATAAGCCTCGTAGTAAATGAGCTTGAATGGTGTATATGGTGAAGTAGAAAAATTTTTCCCGGAATTATGTTCGGTAAACCTTCTTTTTAAGTCAGAAGTGCTTCCCTTGTAGAGCCAGTTGGTTTTTTTGAGAGATTGGAGAATATAAACGTAATGCACAAATCAATTATATTCAGTTCGGGCTATAAAGTGCAGTACTTATGTGCCGCACTCCAGCCCGATGGGGCCGGAAAGAAAAGTACATACTTTTCTTTTAATGGCCCCATCTTCATAATTTCTTAATGTTTAATCTGATATCATCAGACTAATGAAGAGTACAATAATTGACATTAAGGGCATGCATTGCAAATCGTGCGAGCTTTTGGTAGAAGGTGAGATTACAGAGAAAGTCCGCGGGGTCAAAAAAGTAAACGTTGATCACGCCCGGGGGTTTGCCGAAGTAGAATACGAAGGCGAACTGGACATGCAAGCCATAGAAAAAGCGGTTAGCTGTGCCGGTTATTGTTTAGGCCGCGAAGATAAGCCCCTTCTTTCTAAAAATCTCAAGGATTACCGCGATTTGGGCATTGCCGCTTTTCTGGTAGTTGATCTTTTTTTGGTGGCTCGAGGTTTGGGACTGTTAAATCTTAATTTTGCCAACGGTGGAAATTTCAATAGTTTGCCGGTAGTATTTTTAATTGGCATCACCGCCGGGGTGTCAACCTGTATGGCCCTGGTCGGCGGTTTGGTTT